>NZ_LGEB01000061.1:0-83763 GCF_001279555.1 Micromonospora sp. NRRL B-16802
CCCGGTTACATTCCGAACCCGGAAGCTAAGCCCTCCAGCGCCGATGGTACTGCACTCGTGAGGGTGTGGGAGAGTAGGACACCGCCGGACAATCTTTCCAGGAAGGGTCACCCGTAACGGGTGGCCCTTCCTGCGTTTCGCGGCACCATGACAGGGCCATCCCACAGGGGGTGGCCCTGTCTGCGTTCACCGGCGTATTCGTTGATCGGCTCGCTTTCACGGAAAGCGGGGTGTCGAACGGCCGGGATACCGCGGTTTCCGTGAAACCGAGCCGATCAACCATCCGACGAGAGGCCCGGCGAGGTCGACGCTGAGGTGGACCTGAGAGACGGGTGGTCCCGAGGCCGGCTCCCCGATCTGTCGTCGCTTTCGACGTACCTCTTGCGTGCAGAGGGCGACCGCCGACCCCGCGGCCGGATCAGTTGCGGGTCTGCATGTCGGCGCGGAGATCGCGCAGCAGGGCGCCGGCGTCGTCGACCGACCGGCCGGGGAACATGGCCATGACCACGCTGCCGTGGTCGGCCCAGCCGCACACCGCGAAGTCGCCCCCCTCGCCCGTGGTGCTGCCGCACTTCATCACGCCGCCCAGCCCGCCCGCGGGGACATCGCGTAGGCCGGTCACCGCACCAGTCTCGTCGGACATCAGCCTGAACAGGCTGGTGAGGTCGCGCTCCGGCTGCCACAGCAGTGTGGTGCCGCCGAAGATGAGCACCGAGCGCTTGTCGTCCGCCGGATCGCGGTAGACAGTGCCGAAGCTACGGTCCAACTCGATGTCGGCGGCCAGGCCGCTGCGCAGGTAGTCCGCTGTGCTCTTCGCCCGCTCGCTGTCGTCCCGCGTCAACCCCGCCACCTGGTCGGGGGAAGCCAACCGGGTGTCCTTCTGCTGCATTACCCGCCACCCACCGAGGGCCAGCGCGCCCGCGCCAGCGAGGCCCACCGCCAGCGCGGCCGCCCAGACGATCCGGCGACGCCGGGACCAGCCACCGGATCGCTCCTCGGGGGCACCTCCGGTGTCCCGGGTGCTCAGCTGGATCGGCTCCTCGGTCAGCTCGACAGGGTCGCGACCGCCGTCGAGCGGGCGCTCAGTGAGATGTGCGTCGGACATAGCCGACACCGTACGCGAATGGCAGGTGGCGCACGTCGGGTCTGTGAAAGCCCTCCGTAGACTTGTCAGGTGACCGAGAGACTGGATGCCCGACGCCCCGACGCCCCGACCCTTGCCGGCCAGTACCTGCCTGGCGAGGTAGAGCAGCGACGGTACGAGCAGTGGGTAGCCGCTGGGCACTTCCGGGCTTCGGCGGCCAGCGACAAGCCGCCCTTCACGATCGTCATCCCGCCGCCGAACGTCACCGGCTCCCTGCACATGGGCCACGCCCTGGACCACACGGTCCAGGACGCGCTGGTGCGGCGTAAGCGGATGCAGGGCTTCGAGACGCTCTGGCTGCCGGGCATGGACCACGCCGGCATCGCCACCCAGAACGTCGTCGAGCGACAGTTGGCCGCTCAGGGGCTCTCCCGCCATGACCTGGGTCGGGAGAAGTTCGTCGAGCGGGTCTGGCAGTGGAAGGCCGAGTCCGGCGGGGCCATCCTCGGCCAGATGCGCCGCCTCGGTGACTCGGTCGACTGGGACCGCGAGCGCTTCACCATGGACGAGGGCCTGTCCCGGGCCGTCCAGACGATCTTCAAGAAGTTGTACGACGACGGCCTCATCTACCGGGCGAACCGGATCATCAACTGGTGTCCGCGCTGCTTGACCGCGCTCTCCGACATCGAGGTGGAGCACACCGACGACGACGGCGAGCTGATCTCCATCCGGTACAGCGACGAGGTGGTGGTCGCTACCACCCGGGCCGAGACGATGCTCGGTGACACCGCTGTGGCCGTGCACCCGGACGACGAGCGGTACCAGCATCTGATCGGCACCGAGGTCGAGCTGCCGCTGACCGGTCGCCGGATCCCGATCGTCGCGGACGCGCACGTCGACCCGTCGTTCGGCACCGGCATGGTGAAGGTGACCCCGGCACACGACCCCAACGACTTCGAGATCGGCCAGCGCCACGACCTGCCCTCGCTGACCGTGATGGACGAGCGCGGCGTGATCACCGTGCCCGGCCCGTTCGAAGGGCTGGACCGGTTCGAGGCGCGGCCCGCGATCGTGGCGGCGCTGCGCGAGCAGGGCCGGATCGTGGCCGAGAAGCGGCCGTACGTCCACGCGGTCGGGCACTGCTCGCGGTGCAAGACGACTGTCGAGCCGCGGCTGTCGCTGCAGTGGTTCGTCAACACCGCCCCGCTGGCCGAGGCCGCCGGGGACGCGGTCCGCGACGGCCGGGTCCGCATCGAGCCCGCCGAACTGTCCAAGCGCTACTTCGCCTGGGTCGACAACATGCACGACTGGTGCATCTCGCGCCAGCTGTGGTGGGGGCATCGGATCCCGGTCTGGTACGGCCCCCAGGGCGAGATCGTGTGCGTGGGCCCGGACGAGCAGCCGCCGACCGGCGAGGGCTGGCACCAGGACGAGGACGTTCTCGACACCTGGTTCTCCAGCGGCCTGTGGCCGTTCTCCACGCTCGGCTGGCCCGAGCAGACCCCGGAGCTTGCGAAGTTCTACCCGACGAGCGTCCTGGTCACCGGCTACGACATCCTCTTCTTCTGGGTCGCCCGGATGATGATGTTCGGCCTGTACGCGATGGACGGCCGGCCGCCGTTCGATGTCGTCGCCCTGCACGGCATGGTGCGCGACCAGTTCGGCAAGAAGATGTCGAAGTCGTTCGGCAACGTGGTCGATCCGCTGGACTGGATCGACCGGTACGGCGCCGACGCCACCCGCTTCACGCTCGCCCGGGGCGGCAACCCCGGTCAGGACGTGCCGGTCAGCGAGGAGTGGTGCCAGGGCTCGCGCAACTTCTGCAACAAGCTGTGGAACGCCACCCGGTTCGCGCTGATGAACGGGGCGCACACCGTCGGTGACCTGCCGCCCGCTGAGCAGCTCTCCACCGTCGACAGGTGGGTCCTGTCCCGGCTGGCGCACGTCACCGCCGAGGTCGACGAGCAGTTCGAGGCGTACGAGTTCGCGAAGGTGTGCGACCTGCTGTACCACTTCGCCTGGGACGACGTCTGCGACTGGTACGTCGAGTTGAGCAAGCCGGTGCTCGCCGAGGGTGGCGAGCGGGCCGACGCCAGCCGCCGGGTGCTCGGGCACGTGCTGGACCAGCTGCTGCGGCTGCTGCACCCGATCATCCCGTTCGTCACCGAGGAGCTGTGGCTCGCGCTGACCGGCGGCGACACGGTGCAGTACGCGGCCTGGCCGGTGGCCGACCGGGCGCGCATCGACGACGCCGCCGAGGCCGAGCTGGCGAGCGTGCAGCGGGTGGTCACCGAGATCCGCCGGTTCCGCTCCGACCAGGGGCTGCGCCCGACGCAGCGGGTGGCTGCCCGCCTCGACGGGCTGACCGGGGCCGGCATCGCTGCCCACGAGCCGCTGATCCGCTCGCTGGTCCGGCTGGACCCGGCCGGCGACGACTTCCAGGCCAGCGCCACGCTGGCCATGCCCGGCGCGGTCGGAGTCGCGTTGGACACCCGGGGGACTATCGACGTGGCCGCCGAGCGCGCCCGGCTGACAAAGGACCGCGCGGCCGCCCAGAAGGAGGTCGCGCAGGCGCGGGCGAAGCTCGACAACCCGGCCTTCATCGGCAAGGCCCCCGAACCGGTCGTCGCGAAGATCCGCGACCGGCTGGCCACCGCCGAGGCCGACCTGATCCGGATCGACGCTGCCCTGGAGACGCTTCCCTCGTGACCGACCGTACCGAATTCGCCACTGCCGAAGCCGAGCTGGCCGCCCGCGGTTTCACCCGCATGGTCTTCGAGCTGGACCGGATCGAGTCCCTGCTCGACCTGCTCGGCAGCCCGCAGCGGGCGTACCCGGCGATCCACCTGACCGGCACCAACGGCAAGACCTCCACCGCGCGCATGATCGACGCGCTGCTCCGGGCGTTCGGGCTGCACACCGGCAGGTACACCAGCCCGCACCTGGAGACCGTCCGGGAGCGGATCAGCCTGGACGGCGAGCCGGTGAGCGAGGAACGGTTCGCGGCGGTGTACGGGGAGGTCAAGCCGCTGGCCGAGCTTGTCGACGCCCGCTCGGACGAACCGCTCACGTACTTCGACATGACCACCGCGCTGGCGTTCGCGACGTTCGCCGACGCGCCTGTCGACATCGCTGTGGTCGAGGTCGGGCTCGGCGGTGCCGAGGACGCCACAAACGTCATCCAGGCCGGCGTCTGCGTGATCACCCCGATCGGCCTGGACCACACCGAGTGGCTCGGCGACACGCTCCAGGACATCGCGCTGGCCAAGGCCGGCATCATCCACCCAGGCGCCACAGTTATCGCGGCTGCGCAGGAGGAGGAGGCCGCGCGTCCCCTCCTCGAACGCTGCTCCGAGGTGGGCGCCACCATCGCCCGGGAGGGTGCCGAGTTCGGTGTGCTGAGCCGCGCGGTCGCGGTCGGCGGGCAGGTGCTCACCCTCCAGGGTCTGGGCGGCGTCTACGACGACGTGTTCATTCCGCTCCACGGGGCACACCAGGCGCAGAACGCGGCGGTGGCGCTCGCCGCCGTCGAGGCGTTCCTGGGTGCCGGGGCGCGGCGTCAGCTGGACGTCGAGGCCGTACGGGAGGGCTTCGCCACGGCCAGCTCGCCCGGTCGGCTGGAGCGGGTCCGCAGCGCGCCCACGGTGCTGCTGGACGGCGCGCACAACCCGCACGGCATGGCCGCGACAGTCACCGCACTGCAGGAGGAGTTCGCGTTCAGCAAGCTGGTGGCGGTGGTCGGGGTGCTCGCCGACAAGGACGCCGCCAGTCTGCTGGAGCTGCTGGAACCGGTGGCCGACGTTGTCGTCGTGACTCGGAACAGCTCTCCCCGTGCGATGCCGACCAATGAACTCGCCGCGCTGGCCGCCGAGGTGTTCGGCGAGGACCGGGTCGAGGTGGCCGAGGAGATGCCGGACGCGATCGAGCTGGCGGTGGCGCTCACCGAAGAGGACGTCCCCGGTGAGCTGAGCGGGGTCGGGGTCCTGATCACTGGTTCCGTGGTCACGGTGGCGGACGCCCGTCGGCTGCTGAAGCGATGACCGGCCCGGAGCGGGACCCCCGGACCGCAGAGCAGCCGACGGCGGAGCGACCACAGGCAGACCAGCCGCTGGGGGAGCGTCCACGGACGGACCAGTCATCAGCGAACCAGCCAACGGCGGACCAGCCGGCCGCCGGGCAGCCGCGCCGTTCCGGGTTGCGCAATCCGGAAGGGGCGGTACGTGGCCTGGGCGCTGGGACCCTCGGCCTGGAGGCGCTGGTCCTGTTGCTGGCGATCCAGCCGATCCGGGTCGTCGGTGGTGATCTCAGCGGCACCGCGATCGGCGTGGTGGTGGCCCTCGCTGTGGTCGCCGTGCTGCTCGCAGGCAGCATGCGCCGTCCCTGGGCCTGGCACGCCGGCACCGTCTTCCAGGGTCTGCTGATGCTTGCCGGTCTGCTGCACTGGTCGCTGCTCGCGCTGGGCATCATCTTCGCCCTGGTCTGGGCGTACGCGCTGCACGTCCGCCGGGTCATTCTCGGCTGATACGCGCCGCCCTTCGGGCCTACCGCAGGGCCAGCGGCTTCGGGCCGGCTGCCCCGACGAGCGCCTCCCCGCAGCGCCCGGCGCAGGGCGACGGCGCGGTGACCGCGGTGGGGGACGGCCCTGGGATGGTCCACACGGCGGGGGAGCAGGCCGGGGTCAGGCGTCGGCGCGTTCGCGCCACTGGGTGAGGGCGATGCCGTGGCCGTCCGGGTCCCGGAAGGCCGCTGCCCACACTTCCAGCTTGCTGCCCCGGCTGACCACCCGGGGCGCGTAGGTGAAACGGACGCCGGAGTCGCGCATCCGCTCGTACGCGCCCTCGATGTCGTCCACCTCGAGGTTGACGTGCACCAGCCGGCGGCTGATCGGCGCGGCCTCGGTCAGCTCACGCAGCACCAGCCGGGTCGTGCCGGAGGCGAGCACCGCGTTGCCCGTGCCCCTGTCGACCTCGGTGAAGCCGAGCCGGTCGCGGTAGAAGGTGAGCGACCGGGACAGGTCGGTGACCAGCAGCGTGAGGCCGACCCCGCTGATCGGGCCGGCCGGATCGGCGACGGCCGCGTCGTCGTACCCGAAGATCGCTTCGTCAAGTTCCTCGGCGGTGACGGTCTCGGGCGCCGCTGCGGCCGGGCCCGGGTCGTCAAGCGGCAGGTCCAAGGGGTCCAGCGGATCCGCGATGCCCGGGCCGGTGCGCTGTCCGGGCGGCGGATCAAAGCGTTGCACTGTGGGCGAGTCGAGGCGCTGCGCGGGGTCGAGGCGTTCCTCCTCCGCCGCGGGCCGGTCGTCCTCCGGCGGGCGCGGCGCGGGCGTGGTGGCCCGCCGGGGCAGGCCGCCGGCCTGCTGCTCGACCACGACGCCCTCCAGCACCACCCGGCCGCTCGGGCTGTGGCTCATGACCACCGGCTCGTGCTCACCCGCTGGGACGATGGCGTCGTCGAGCAGCGGGTCGGGGTCACGCGGGGCGCGGAACGGGTCGTCGCTACGCGGGTCGCGGAATGGATCGTCACCGCGCGGGTCGCGGAAGGGGTCGTCACCGCGCGGGTCGCGGAAGGGGTCGTCACCGCGCGGGTCGCGGAAGTCGTCCCGGAAGTCGTCGTCCGCCGCGCGGTCGGCCCACGGCGGGGAGTCCTGCTGGATCAGCATCTCGTCCACGGCGTCGACGTTGGCGAACTCCGGCGGGAGGTCGGCTACGGCTGTCGCCATCTCGGCGTGGGTCGGCACCTCGTCCCACAGGACCTTGACGTGCCGCTGGTCGTCCAGCGCGACCCGGACCGGCAGGGTCTGACCCAGCGACGGCCACTTGGAGACCGGCACCCGCGGCTCGATGATCTTCTTGGATCGCGGCGGCAGGCCCGGCGCGTCGAGGACCAGTTGCAGCTCGCAGCGGCCGAACGCGTACTGGGTGGGTGGTTCGGAGGCGCTGTGCACGTGACCGACGCCGACCACCCAGGTACGCCCGCCGCCACGTACGGTGGCCAGCGCGATCGCCAGCACCAGCAGGGCGACCCCGAGCGCCACGATGGCCCAACTGGTCATGCCCAGCCCGAAGAGGACGACGAACGTGGCCACGGTGCCGAGCACCGCGCCGATCAACTTGCGTACCGGCGCGATGGGCCGGTTCCCGCCATTCGCCACAGTGGACCTCCCGGGGGTCAGGGCCAGGCTAGGCCGGATCGGCCGCCGGGGGAAAGACCGGCCGCCGCGCCGGCGCCGGGACCGGGTCGCTAGGCTGACCGTACCGAGCCCGAGCGTTCTGCGCGTACAGGAGGAACCCAGCGTGTCCAGCAACAGCCCGGATGAGCGCAGCCTCGTTCTGATCAAGCCCGACGCGGTCCGCCGGGGCCTGGTCGGCGAGGTCCTCTCCCGCTTCGAGCGCAAGGGGCTGCGGATCGACGCGATGACACACCGGACGATGGACGCGGCGCTCGCCGACGAGCACTACGCCGAGCACGTCGACAAGCCGTTCTACCCGCCGCTGAAGGACTTCATGACCGGCGGCCCGCTCGTGGCGCTGGTGCTCTCCGGCGACCAGGTCATCGACGTGGTCCGTGGGCTGGTCGGCGCGACCGACGGTCGTAAGGCCGCCGCCGGCACGATCCGGGGTGACCTGTCGCTGTCCAACCGGGAGAACCTGGTGCACGCCTCCGACTCGCCGGACAGCGCCAAGCGCGAGATCGCGCTCTGGTTCCCCGAGCTGGGCTGACCAGAGCCCGCCGAACCCGGCCGTCGGCCGCGAACGGGCCTGGCCGGACAAAGCCGAATCCGGCCGTCGGCCGCGAACGGGCCTGGCCGGACAAAGCCGAATCCGGCCGTCGGCCGGCCGTCGGCCGCGAACGGGCCTGGCCGGACAAAGCCGAATCCGGCCGTCGGCCGCGAACGGGGCTGATCCCGAGCGGCCGACGAAGGCTCGCGGCGCGGGATCAGAGCGGCGGTAGCTTCGCCGGGTTGCCCACCACGTAGATCCCGGTGATACGGCCGTCCGCCGCGGCGACCGTCATCGAGTAACGGTTGCCGTTCGCGCCGGTCAGCAGGGCTGCCGGTTCGCCGTTCAACTCCAGCCGCCGCACCGCCCAGATCCGGCCCGGCCCGTAGATCCCGGCGAAGAACCGGGCGATCCGGTCGGCGCCCGCGATGGGGTTGCGGGCGGCCTGCACCCGGCCGCCGCCGTCGTTCCACGCCGTGGCGTCCGCAGCGACCAGGCCGGTTAGCGTGGGCAGGTCCCCGTCCCGGGCTGCAGCCAGGAAAGCCTCCAGCAGCCGCTCGCGCTCCGCCCGGCTGGCGGTGAAACGACGCCGTTCCTGGCGTACGCGTGCGGTAGCGCGGTGGTGCAGCTGCCGGCAGTCCTCGGGAGTACGGCCCAGGATCTCGGCGATCTCCGCGTACGGCAGCTCGAAGGCGGTGTGCAGGACGTACACCGCGCGCTCCGGCGGGGTGAGCCGTTCCAGCACGTGCAGCAGGGCGGCGGACAGCGAGTCGCGCAGCTCGGCGGTGTCCAACGGACCGAACGGGGAGGGCTCGGTCGGCACCGGCTCGGGCAGCCACGGCCCCACGTACGTCTCGCGGCTCGCCTGCCGAGTCCGCAGCCGGTCCAGGGCGAGCCGGGTCACGACCCGGGACAGGTAGCGGCGAGGCTCGGCCACCGTCGAGCGGTCCACGCCGAGCCAGCGCAGGTACGCCTCCTGGAGCACGTCCTCGGCGTCGTGCCGGCTGCCGAGCAATCGGTAGGCCAGGCCGAGCAGCATCGGCCGGTGCGCCTGCAGCGCACCGGCCGCCTGCGCAGCCTCGGTCGTCACACCTGCGCCGGAGGCTCCGTGCGCATGGTGACCGCCAGTCGGTTCCACACGTTGATTGTGGCAATCGCGAGGACCAGGTCCGCGAGCTCCTTCTCCGACCACACCTTCGCGGCCGCGTCCCAGACGTCGTCCGGCACCCCGTGGTCGCCGAGCCGGGTCACCGCGTCGGTGAGGGCCAGCGCCGTGCGTTCCCGCTCGTCGAAGAACGGCGCCTCGCGCCAGGTGGCCACCGCGAACAGCCGCCGGCTCGACTCGCCGGCGCCGAGCGCGTCGCGGCTGTGCATGTCCACGCAGAAGGCGCAGCCGTTCAACATCGACGCCCGCAGCTTGACCAGCTCCAGGACCGTGTGGTCGACGTTCGACTTGACGTACTGCTCCAGGCCCAGCACGGCCCGGTATCCCTGCGGCACCACCTCGGGTGCGTTCATCCGTTGCATGACTACCTCCCTGATCGGTTCCGACACCGACATGACGGAGGAGCGAGGGTGCCGCGTGACAGTCCGGGCTGTGACTCCGGTCATGCCGAGCGGACAACCGACGTTCCGGCCTGCGTCACCCGAGCCGCCGCTCGTGGTCACCTCCGCCCGGTAGACCGACGGGGTCAACCCATGACCGGGAGGAAGAATGACCGAGCTTGATCGACGTACCCTGCTGCGGGCCGGCCTGGTGGCCGGAGCCGGAGTCGCCGGCGGCGCGCTGCTGGGCGGTGCCGGCGCGAACGCCGCACCAGCGTGGCGCCCCGCGGGCCGCCCGACGCTCACCCACGGCGTGCAGAGCGGTGACGTGACCGCGGACTCGGCGCTGGTCTGGACGCGCGCCGACCGGCCGGGACGGATGCTTGTCGAGGTGAGCCGGCGGCCCGACTTCCGGGGCGCGCGGCACCTGCGCGGCCCGGTGCTCGGCGCCGACGGTGACTTCACCGGCAAGGTCCGGCTGCGGGGCCTGCCGGACGGCGAACGGCTGCACTACCGGGTCCGGGTGGAGAGCCTGGAGCGGCACGGACTGGCCAGCGAGCCGTTGACCGGGACGCTGACCACCGCGCCGGGCCGGCACCGGCGGCGCGACGTGAAGTTCGTGTGGACCGGGGACATCGTCGGGCAGGGCTGGGGCATCGCGCCGGACTTCGGCGGCATGTCGATCTTCCGGGCGATGCGGGAGACCCGGCCGGACTTCTTCCTGTGCAGCGGCGACACCGTCTACGCCGACGGGCCGCTCGTCGAGTCGGTGACGCTTCCCGACGGGCGGATCTGGCGCAACCTGGTGACCGCCGAGAAGAGCAAGGTCGCCGAGACGCTTGCCGAGTACCGGGGACAGTTCGCCTACAACCTGCTCGACAGGCACCTGCGCGAGTTCGCCGCGGACGTGCCGCAGATCAACCAGTGGGACGACCACGAGGTCACCAACAACTGGTACCCGGGCGAGATCCTGGACGACCCGCGCTACACCGAGCAGCGGGTGGACGTGCTCGCCGTCCGCGCTCGGCAGGCGTTCCACGAGTGGCTGCCCGTGCCCGACGACGGGCCGCTCTACCGGCGGATCCCGTACGGGCCGACGCTTGACGTGTTCGTGCTCGACATGCGGACCCACAAGGACCCGAACGACGGCAACACGTACGCCGACCCGAAGCGCGGTCTGCTCGGCCGCGAGCAGCGGGAGTGGCTGATCCGGGAGCTGAAGCGGTCGAAGGCGACCTGGAAGGTGATCGCCAACGACCTGCCGATCGGCGTGGTGGTGCCGGACGGGCCGAACGCGCAGGAGGGCGTCGCGCAGGGTGACCCGGGCGCGCCGGCCGGGCGTGAACTGGAGTTCGCCGAGGTGCTGCGGGCCACCCACCGGGCCGGCGTGACCGGGATGGTGTTCCTCACGGCCGACGTGCACTACACGGCCGCGCACCACTACGACCCGTCCCGCGCGGCGGTCGGCGACTTCACCCCGTTCTGGGAGTTCGTCTCCGGCCCGGCGCACGCCGGCGCGTTCGGCCCGAACGCCCTGGACGGCACGTTCGGCCCGCAGGCGGTCTTCGTGCACGCCCCGCCGCGAGCCAACACGTCCCCGGCGGAGGACTTCCAGCACTTCGGCGAGGTAACCATCAACGGCGAGTCCGAGGCCCTGACAGTCCACCTAAAGGACCGAGACGGAGCGACCCTCTGGACCAAAACCCTCCCAGCCCCCACCCGCCGCCCCTGACCTCCTGCAGCCGCTGACCCCCTGAACCCGATGATCATGAGGTTGGCGGGCGATCCCGTGATCCACTCGCCCGTCAACCTCATGATCGACGGGGTGGGTGAGGCGCGTGGGGGATTACTCGGAGGCGGACCGGGGGGAGGGTCGAGTATCGTTGTGCACCGTAAGGCGATGACCCGGCCATCACCGGTGAGCCTCCGGAAGAACAGCCGGGTGACCGGCCCAGTAGAACCGGACGGGTGCGGCCCGTCACAGCCGACAATGAGCGGGCGGTCGATTCTGACCGCCAAGCGGGGTGGTACCGCGGACCACCCGGGAGCGCCGCCTCAGGCGTACCCCGGAAGGTTCGTCCTCGCAGACCACGTTGAGTGAGCTGCACGAGGAGAGCGACCCCCGATGGCGTATCCGTTGCACGACCCGACCGCCGCCGGTGTCCCGGCGAGCCCGGACCTGCCCGCGGTCGAGCGCCGGGTGCTGGAGCACTGGACGGCCGACAAGACCTTCGAGGCGTCCGTCGAAGCCCGCCCGGCCGGCGACGACGGCAAGAACGAGTACGTCTTCTACGACGGCCCGCCGTTCGCCAACGGCCTGCCGCACTACGGCCACCTGTTCACCGGGTACGTCAAGGACGTGGTGCCGCGCTACCAGACCATGCGCGGGCGGCACGTCGAGCGGCGCTTCGGCTGGGACTGTCACGGCCTGCCCGCCGAGGTGGTGGCCGAGAAGCAGCTCGGCATCACCAGCAAGGCGGAGATCCTCGACCTGGGGGTGGCCCGGTTCAACGAGGCGTGCCGCACGTCGGTGCTGGAGTTCACCCAGGACTGGGAGCGGTACATCAACCGGCAGGCCCGCTGGGTCGACTTCGCCAACGACTACAAGACCCTCGACCTGGACTACATGGAAAGCGTCATGTGGGCCTTCAAGACCCTGCACGAGAAGGGTCTGATCTACGAGGGTTTCCGGGTGCTCGCGTACTGCTGGCGCTGCGAGACGCCGCTGTCCAACACCGAGACGCGGATGGACGACGTCTACCGGGACCGGCACGACCCGACGCTTACCGTGTGGTTCGGGCTGACCGCCGACGAGTCCGCGCCGGAGCTGGTGCGCGGGCCGGTCAAGCTGGGCGTCTGGACCACCACGCCGTGGACCCTGCCGTCGAACCTGGCGCTCGCCGTGGGCCCCGACATCGAGTACGCGGTGCTGGAGCGCGACGGCGAGCGCTACGTCGTGGGCGCGGCGCGGGTGGCCGCGTACGCCAAGGAATTGGAGGGCTACGAGCAGGTCGGCACTGTGTACGGCCGGGACCTGGCCGGACGCCGCTACACGCCGCTGTTCGACTTCCTCGTCGAGCAGGCCGGCGAGAACGCCTACCAGGTGCTCGGCGCGGAGTTCGTCACCACCGAGGACGGCACCGGGATCGTGCACCTCGCGCCGGCGTTCGGTGAGGACGACCAGAACGTCTGCAACGCCGCGGGCATCCCCACAATCGTCACGGTCGACGACCACACGCGGTTCACCGCGCTGGTCCCGCCGTACCAGGGTGAGCAGGTCTTCGACGTCAACAAGCCGGTGATCCGGGAGCTGAAGGAGCGGGGGGTGGTGCTCAAGCAGGACACCTACACCCACTCGTACCCGCACTGCTGGCGCTGCGACACCCCGCTCGTCTACAAGGCGGTGTCGTCGTGGTTCGTCGCGGTGACCCAGTTCCGGGACCGGATGGTCGAGCTGAACCAGGAGATCAACTGGACGCCCGGCCACATCAAGGACGGCTCGTTCGGCAAGTGGCTGGCCAACGCCCGGGACTGGTCGATCAGCCGCAACCGGTTCTGGGGCTCACCCATCCCGGTGTGGAAGTCCGACGACCCGAACTACCCGCGCCTGGACGTCTACGGCTCGCTCGCCGACATCGAGCGGGACTTCGGCGTACGCCTGACCGACCTGCACCGGCCGGCGGTGGACGACCTGGTCCGCCCCAACCCGGACGACCCGACGGGCAAGTCGATGATGCGCCGGGTGCCGGAGGTGCTGGACTGCTGGTTCGAGTCCGGGTCGATGCCGTTCGCGCAGGTGCACTACCCGTTCGAGAACGCGGACTGGTTCGAGCACCACTACCCGGGTGACTTCATCGTCGAGTACATCGGGCAGACCCGGGGCTGGTTCTACACGATGCACGTGCTTGCCACCGCGCTGTTCGACAGGCCGGCGTTCCGCAACTGCCTGAGCCACGGCATCCTGCTCGGCTCGGACGGGCGCAAGATGTCCAAGAGCCTGCGCAACTACCCGGACGTCTACCACATCTTCGACGCGTACGGCTCGGACGCGATGCGCTGGATGCTGATGTCGTCGCCGGTGCTGCGCGGCGGGGACATGGCGGTCACCGAGGCGGGCATCCGCGACGCCGTGCGGCAGGTGCTGCTGCCGTTGTGGAACGTCTGGTACTTCTTCTCGCTCTACGCCAACGCCGACGGGCACACCGCCCGCCGTCGCACCGACTCGACGCACCTGCTCGACAGGTACGTGCTGGCCAAGACCAACGAGCTGGTGTCGACGGTCGGCGCGCAGATGGACGCGTACGACATCTCCGGTGCGTGCGCGACCGTCCGGTCCTACCTGGACGCGCTCACCAACTGGTACGTGCGCCGCTCCCGGGACCGTTTCTGGTCCGGCGACGCGGAGGCGTTCGACACGCTGTGGACCGTGCTCGAGACGCTCTGCCGGGTGGTGGCGCCGCTGGCGCCGTTGACCGCGGAGGAGATCTGGCGTGGCCTGACCGGGGAACGGTCGGTGCACCTGACCGACTGGCCCTCGGCGGAGGACTTCCCGGCCGACCACGAACTGGTCGCCGCGATGGACTCCACCCGGGCTGTCGCCTCGGCGGCGCTGTCGCTGCGCAAGGCAAAGGGTCTGCGGGTGCGCCTGCCGCTGGCGAAGCTGACAGTGGCCACGCCCGCGGCAGAGCAGCTGCGTCCCTTCGCCGACCTGGTCACCGACGAGGTCAACGTCAAGGTCGTGGAGTTCAGCGCGGACCTGGCCGAGTACTGCCAGCAGGTGCTGACAGTGGTGCCCCGGGCGCTCGGCCCGCGCGTCGGCAAGCAGGTCCAGCAGGTGATCAAGGCGGTCAAGGCCGGCGACTGGGAGCTTGTCGACGGCGCCCCGGTGGCCGCCGGCATCACCCTGGCCGAGGGCGAGTACGAGCTGCGTCTCGTCGCAGCCGACGCCGAGCACTCCGCGCCGCTGCCCGCCGGTGAGGGAGTGGTGGTGCTGGACACCGAGGTCACCCCGGAGCTGGCCGCCGAAGGGCTGGCCCGCGACGTGGTGCGGGTGGTGCAGCAGGCCCGCCGCGACGCCGACCTGAACGTCTCGGACCGGATCGCGGTGTCGGTGTCGGCGTCGGAGGAGGTGCGCGCGGCGGTGGCCGCGTACGGCGACTTCGTGGCCCGCGAGGTGCTGGCCGACTCGGTCGACTTCGCCGAGGGCCTCGACGGCTTCGCGGGCGAGGTCGGCGAGGGCGATCGGGTGACGGTGGTCGTCCGCCGGGTGTAAGGAAGGGCCCCTTTCTAACGCCTGGTGTATAGGAAGGGACCCTTCCTAACGGAATATCGTCAGGGTGCGGGCGCCTCACCACCTCCGTCCGGGAGGTGTGGAGGCGTCCGCTACCGTGACACCGCCTGTCCGCACCTCATCTGCCGGAGGACCAGTGCCCCTGCTCTACACCATCGGCAAGCTCACCGTGGCGCCCACGCTGCGGTTGGCGTTCCGCCCGACCGTGGAGGGGCTGGAGCACGTGCCGGAGACCGGCGGCGCGGTCTTCGCCGGCAACCATCTCTCGGTGGCCGACGAGCTGTTCCTCGGCACTGTGGTGCCCCGCCACCTGGCGTTCTGGGCGAAGTCGGAGTATTTCAAGGGCGCCGGCGTGAAGGGCGCGATCTCCAAGTTCGTCCTCACCGGCCTGGGTGCCATCCCGGTCGAGCGGGCCGGCGGCCGGGCGGCACTGTCCGCGTTCGACGCCGCCATCCCGGCGCTCAGGGGCGGTGACCTGGTGGTGGTCTACCCGGAGGGCACCCGATCGCCGGACGGCAGGCTCTACCGGGGGCGGACCGGCGCGGCCCGCCTGGCGCTCTCCGCCGGAGTGCCGATCATCCCGGTCGGCATGATCGGTACGGACAAGGCGCAACCGATCGGCGCCCGGGTGCCCCGCCCCGGCACCGCCAAGATCACTGTCCGGTTTGGCAAGCCGCTGGACTTCACTGGCCGCCCGGACGACCGCGCCTCGCTGCGGCAGATGACCGACGAGCTGATGAGCGAGATCCAGAAGCTCACGGGCCAGGAGTACGTGCCGCGCTACGCCCCGCCGCGCGCCCACCCGGACCCGACCCGCGACGCCTGACGGCCCACAGCGCCCGGCGGCTTGCCGCGCCCACCGGCCCACGCCCGACGGCCCACGCCCGACGCCTGCGGTGCCTGACGGCCTGCCGCGCCTGACGATCCGCGCCTTCCGGCTTGCCGCGCCTGCTGGCCCGCGTCGGCGAGGGCTCAGGCCGGCTGCGGCTCAGCCCTGCTCGGGTCGGACGATCTCGCGGCGCAGGGTGTGCAGCAGGTCGGCGCTGTCGGAGACGGACAGCCGGGTGAACACCCCGGTGGCGATGCTGCCGTGGTCCACCGACGTACAGACCACCACGTCGGTGTCGGCGGACCGGCCGACCGCGCAGCGCTCGTGCCGTCCCCGTACGCCGCTCTTCACCGTCTCGGGGGCGTCAAGCGCGTAGCGCTTCGTGAGCCGGGTGATCTCCGCGTCCGCGTCCGCCTCCGGGGTCAGCCGGAAGCCGGTGCCCCCGAAGACCGTGACCCGCTTGCCGTCTGATGTGGCGTAGACGCCAGCGAAGGTGTCCTCGGCCATCCAGTGTTCCTGGCGTACCTCGTTCTCCAACTGCCGGGCGGTCTGGGTGCTGCCGTTGTCCTGACGCAGGTTGAGGTCGGCCACCCGGTCGGGCAACGCCGCGCGAGCCGGGTACTGGGCCGAGATCGGAAACCCGTAGTAGGCCGGGCAGCCGCAGCAGCAGGCAAGCGTGAGCAGCAGCAACCAGGGCCAACGTCGGCGGCGACGCCGACGCGCGTACCCCTTGGGTGGCTCCCAGCCCGGCGGTGGCGCCGGTGGTGCCGTCCGTCGGCCCCGGCGCTGCTTGGGTACCGCTGGGGCCGGCTGGACCGGCGGCGGAGGCGGAGGCTGGACCGGCGGCGCGGGCCGGACCGGCGTGGTGGGCCGGGCGGCAGAGGGCCGGGCCGGGCCGGCGGGGTGCGCGGGACGCGGCAGGGGAGCAGCCGGCGGCGGCGACACCGGGTGTGCGGGCGGCTCGGGCCACTGCCGGGTCGCCGGCGGCACCGGGTAGTCCAATGTCGGAGTGAGCGGGGGCAGTTCGGCGGACGGCAGGTGCCAGCCGCCGGTGTCCACGCCGGCCCACGGGTCGACTGGCGTCCGGTGCTCGGGCGCCTCGTGGGGCACGGGCGGCGGCGGGGTCGGCTCGACCGACGCGCCCCAGGCAGCCCGACGCGGCAGCGGAGGAGGCACCGGCGCGGACCCGCTCCACCGGGGCGCGGGAACGTCCTCGGTCTCGGCGGCGGATTCCGGGGTTCCCGGCTGATCGGTGGATCGAGGTTGGTCGGTGGGACCCGGCTGGTCAGTGGCTTGGGGCTCGTCCGTGGGTGTGGGCTGGTCCGAGGGTTCCGGCTGCTTCGACGGTACGGGTGGGGAGGTCGGCTCGTCGGCGACCGCCGGGTCCTGGTCCGGCTCCGCGCCCGGGGTGCTCCCGTCGGCCGGCCGTGCTCCCGGCTGGGGCTCCGGCATCGCGGCTATCTCCTCTCGCGCCGGTCCGAGGTTAGTACCGCGTCGCCACCGCCGCTCAGCGGGCGGCTGGGCGAGAGCGGCGGCACGGGTCGATACGCCAGGCAGAAAGGTGAAGGCGCGGTGTGTGGTGCGTCGTGGCGGCGTCCGTGCGGTCGCCGCCGGGCGGGCGCGTACCCTTGGGCATCATGAGTGCCCCGTCCACGACGCCGCGTGCGGCCGCGACCAATTCCGTCTGGCCCCGGCTGGAGCCGCTGCTTCCTCAGGTTTCCAAGCCCATCCAGTACGTCGGCGGTGAGCTGGGCGCGGTGGTCAAGGACTGGGACGCGGCGACTGTGCGCTGGGCGCTGATGTATCCCGACGCGTACGAGGTGGGCCTGCCCAACCAGGGCGTGCAGATCCTCTACGAGGTGCTCAACGAGCTGCCCGACACCCTCGCCGAGCGGACGTACGCGGTCTGGCCGGACCTGGAGAACCTGATGCGCGTCCACGGCGTGCCGCAGTTCACTGTCGACGCGCACCGGCCGGTGCGCGACTTCGACGTGTTCGGCATCTCGTTCTCCACAGAGCTGGGCTACACGAACCTGCTCACCGCGATCGACCTGGCCGGCATCCCGATGCTGGCGGCCGACCGTACCGACGCCGACCCGGTGATCGTGGCCGGCGGGCACGCGGCGTTCAACCCGGAGCCGATCGCCGACTTCATCGACGCCGCAGTGCTCGGTGACGGCGAGGAGGCGGTCCTGGAGATCACCGCGATCGTCCGGGAGTGGAAGGCCGAGGGCTCCCCGGGTGGCCGCGACGAGCTGCTGCTGCGGCTGGCACGCACCGAGAGCGTGTACGTGCCGCGCTTCTACGACGTGGACTACCTCCCGGACGGGCGGATCCAGCGTGTCGTGCCGAACCGGGCAGATGTGCCGTTCCGGGTGCACAAGCGCACGACGATGGACCTGGACGCGTGGCCGTACCCGAAGAAGCCCCTCGTGCCGTTGGCCGAGACGGTCCACGAGCGGTACGCGGTGGAGATCTTCCGGGGTTGCACACGGGGTTGCCGGTTCTGCCAGGCCGGCATGATCACCCGCCCGGTGCGGGAACGCTCGATCACCACGGTGGGGCAGATGGTCCAGCAGGGGCTGGAGTTCTCCGGCTTCTCCGAGGTGGGCCTGCTGTCGCTGTCGTCGGCCGACCACTCCGAGATCGGCGACATGTGCTCCGGCCTGGCCGAGCAGTACTCGGGCACCAACGTCTCGCTGTCGCTGCCGTCGACCCGCGTGGACGCCTTCAACATCGACCTTGCCCAGGAGTTGTCCCGCAACGGTCGGCGTACGGGTCTGACCTTCGCGCCGGAGGGCGGGTCCGAGCGCATCCGCAAGGTCATCAACAAGATGGTGTCGAAGGAAGACCTCATCCGCACCGTCGTCACCGCGTACACCAACGGCTGGCGGCAGGTGAAGCTCTACTTCATGTGCGGCCTGCCCACCGAGACCGACGAGGACGTCCTCGAGATCGCGGACATGGCCCACGAGGTGATCAGGGCGGGTCGGGCCGCCACCGGTTCCAAGGACATCCGCTGCACCGTTTCCATCGGCGGTTTCGTGCCGAAGCCGCACACCCCCTTCCAGTGGGCGTCAATGGTGCGTCCGGAGGTCATCGACCACCGGCTCAAGATCCTCAAGCAGGCGATCAACTCGGACCGCTCGTTGGGCCGGGCCATCGGCTACCGCTACCACGATGGCGAGCCTTCGCTGATCGAGGGCCTGCTGTCCCGAGGTGACCGCCGGGTCGGCTCGGTGATCCGCAAGGTGTGGGAGAACGGCGGCCGGTTCGACGGGTGGAGCGAGCACTTCTCGTACCAGCGCTGGGTGGACGCCGCGGCCGAGACGCTGCCGACGTTCGGGGTGGATCTCGACTGGTACACCACCCGTGAGCGTGAGGAGTTGGAGGTCCTTCCGTGGGACCACCTCGACTCCGGGCTGGACAAGGACTGGCTCTGGCAGGACTGGCAGGACTCGGTGAGCGGCTTCGAGCAGGACGACTGCCGCTGGACGCCGTGCTTCGACTGCGGGGTCTGCCCGTCGATGGACACCGAGATCCAGATCGGCCCCACCGGCAAGAAGCTCCTGCCCCTGACCCCGGTGAAGGCCTTGCAGGCCCCCACCGCCTGAACCTCCGACCGGCGCCGCCCCAGCCAGCGTTGATCATGAAGTTGTTGCCTGTGGCACCGCGTGTCGCCGACAATGACTTCATGATCAATGGTTACTGAGTTCCGAGGAGCGAGACGATCAGTAAGAAACCACAGCCGGAAGGCGGGCAGGCGCCGATCGTTCAGCGTGTCCGTATCCGGTACGCCAAGCGCGGGCCGCTCCGGTTCACCTCACATCGGGACTTCGCCCGGGCCTTCGAACGCGCCCTGCGTCGAGCCGCCGTACCGATCGCCTTCTCGCAGGGCTTCACCCCGCACCCGAAGATCTCCTACGCCAGCGCGGCACCCACCGGGGTGGCCAGTGAGGCGGAGTACCTGGAGATCGGCCTTCAGGCGCCTGTCGACCCGGAGGCACTGCGCGCCGCGCTGGACGCCGCGCTCTCGCCAGGGCTGGACGTGCTGGAAGCGGTGATCGCCGACGGCGGCAGCCTGCCGGACCGGATCGAGGCGTCGCACTGGCACATCGAGCTGCCCGAGGTCGACCCCGCAGTGCTCCGAGCCGCCGTGGACGCCTTCAGCGCCGCCGACGAGGTGCTGGTCGAGCGGATGACCAAGCAGGGTCGACGGACGTTCGACGCCCGCGCCGCCGTGATATCGATCGATGTCCCGACGCCGACGCCGACGCCTTCCGGGGTGCCGGCCGTACCGTGTGCGATACTCGAACTGGTCGTGCGGCAGGTCACCCCGTCCGTACGGCCCGATGACGTCCTTTCCGGCCTCCGCGTGGTGGCCGACCTGGAGCCGCCGGTTTCGCCGAGGGTGACCCGGCTGGCTCAGGGCACGTTGACCGCGCAGGGTGCGATCGTGGATCCGTTGGATGCGGACCGCGGCGGGGCAGCCATCGTTGGGCACTGACCGACGGTCAGTGCTCTGGCAGGCAGACTTCGGCGGTCGCGCACCACGCGCGCCCGGCGGAAACACTTTTGCGGCAACCCTGCGTGGCAGCGCTCACCCGCGCCCGGGGCAGCCAGAACTGGAGAACGTCCATGCTCGAGAACGAGCCCGAGGGCGGCGAACGGACCGGCTCACAGCCGGCCGGTGACACCGCTGACCAGAGCACCACCGACGGCGCTTCCGCCACGCCCGCCGGTTCGGCTCCGCTGGAGCGGTCCGGCTCGGCTCCGCTGGAGCCAGATGGTGCGCAGAGCGCCGAGCCGACCAGCGCGCAGAGCGCCGAGCCTGCGGCTCCGGTGCGGCGCACCCGGACGACCCGCCGTCGGGCCGCACCACTCACCCAGCCGGAGCAGACCGACGCGCCGGTCGAGGCGTCCACCGGCGGGCCGGGCAGCGCCGAGTCGCCGCAGGCGGAGGTCTTCGCCCCGATCTCCGGTGACCAGGACGTCGCCCCGAAGACCACCCGTCGCCGCCGCAAGGCCACCCCTGTCGAGGCCCCCGCCGAGGAGCCGCTCGTCGCTGCCTCCGCCGAGGAGGCGTCCGCCGAGGTGGTGCCGCCGGTCAAGGTGACGCGTACGCGCCGCAAGAAGGCCGCGCCGCCCGCCGTCGTGGAGCCCGCAGCCGTCGAGGAGCCGCCGGCTGTGGAGGAGCCCGTCGTCGAGGCGGAGCCCGTCGAGCCGCCGGCGGAGTCGGACCTGCGCGAGGCGGAAGCCGAACTGAACGAGGCGGAGATCGAGCCGGCCCGGTCCAGCGGCGCCGAAGAGAGCGCCGGGGACGTGCCGCCCGGAGTGGCCGTTGCCAACGTGGCGGAAGAGCCGATCGAGCCCGTCGACGTCATCGAGCCGGAGCCGCCGCGTACCCGTCGTCGCCGGGCGGCGCTCTCCGCGCCCACAGTGCTGTTCATGGCGCCGCAGCCCGACGCCGTGCCGGTGACCCGCCCGGCGGAACCCGCCCCAATCGCCGAGGAGCCGGCCGCCGAGGTCGAGCCGTCCCGTCGGCGGCGGCGCGGTCGCCGCGACGTCGAGCCGGTGGAGCCCGTCGAGGCGTTCGAGGCCGAGGAAGAGCCGACCGAAGAGGCCGACGGGGCCGCCGAGGCGGACGAGGACGACGAGGACAGCGCCGCCGCGCGTCGCCGCCGCCGGCGTGGTCGCCGTGGCCGTGGCCGTGGCAAGGGCGGGGCCGACGACGCCGAGGACGAGGACTCCGAGGAAGCCGCGCAGGCCGACGAGGAAGAGACCGCCGAAGCCGAGGGCGACGAGGACGAGGAGTCCGAGGGTGGGGACGGGCTGACCCGTCGCCGCAGGCGTCGCCGTCGCCGGGGCGCTGGTGACACCGAGGGTGCCGCCGACGACGGCGTACCGACCGTGGTCAAGATCCGTGAGCCGCGTCGTACCGTCGACGAGGTCCAGGGCGTGTCCGGCTCGACCCGGCTGGAGGCCAAGCGCCAGCGCCGCCGCGACGGCCGGGAGCAGCGGCGTACTCGGCCGCCGATCCTCAGCGAGTCGGAGTTCCTGGCCCGCCGGGAGGCGGTCGACCGGGTGATGGCGGTCCGGCAGCGCGGTGACCGCACCCAGATCGCCGTCCTGGAGGACGGGGTGCTTGTCGAGCACTACGTCACCCGCAACTCCTCGGGCACGATGGCCGGCAACGTCTACCTGGGCAAGGTGCAGAACGTGCTGCCCAGCATGGAGGCGGCGTTCGTCGACGTCGGTCGGGGCCGCAACGCGGTGCTGTACGCCGGCGAGGTCAACTGGGACACCTCCGGGCTGGAGGGGCGCGCCCGCTCGATCGAGCAGGCGCTGCGCTCCGGTGACTCGGTGCTCGTGCAGGTCACCAAGGACCCGATCGGGCACAAGGGCGCCCGGCTCACCAGCCACATCGCGCTCTCCGGCCGGCACCTGGTGTACGTGCCCAACGGCAACGCCTCCGGGATCAGCCGCAAGCTGCCGGACACCGAGCGCAAGCGGCTGCGCGACGTCCTCAAGAAGCTCGTGCCGGACGGCGCAGGCGTGATCGTCCGTACGGCCGCCGAGGGCGCCAGCGAGGACGAGCTTGCCCGTGACGTCAAGCGGCTCCAGGCGCAGTGGGAGGACATCCAGGCCAAGGCCGCCGAGGGCGGTGCGCCGGTGCTGCTCTACGAGGAGCCCGACCTGGTCATCCGCGTGGTCCGGGACCTGTTCAACGAGGACTTCCGCGAGCTGGTGATCGAGGGCGAGCAGTCGTACGGCATGGTCGAGTCGTACCTGTCGCACGTCTCCCCGGACCTGGTCGACCGGGTACGCCGGCACGTCGGCACCACCGACATCTTCGCCGAGTACCGGATCGACGAGCAGATCATCAAGGGCCTGGACCGCAAGGTGTTCCTGCCCTCCGGCGGCTCGCTGGTGATCGACAAGACCGAGGCCATGACGGTCGTCGACGTCAACACCGGCAAGTACACCGGCTCCGGGGGCAACCTTGAGGAGACGGTCACCCGCAACAACCTGGAAGCGGCCGAGGAGATCGTCCGTCAGCTCCGGCTGCGGGACATCGGCGGCATCGTGGTGATCGACTTCATCGACATGGTGTTGGAGTCGAACCGTGAGCTGGTGCTGCGCCGGCTCACCGAGTGCCTGGGCCGGGACCGCACCAAGCACCAGGTCACCGAGATCACCTCGCTCGGCCTGGTGCAGATGACCCGTAAGCGGATCGGCGCGGGCCTGCTGGAGGCGTTCAGCGAGACCTGCGAGTGCTGCAAGGGTCGGGGCGTCATCATCCACACCGAGCCGGTGCCGGAGAAGCCCCGTACCGCTGGGGCGGGGGAGAAGGTCAAGGCTGTCGCCTCGTCGGCCCCGTCGGCCCCGGCGGCTCCGGCGGCCGCGGCGGTCTCGGCGGCTCCGGCCACCGAGCAGGGCACGGCATCCTCCCGCCGACGGGGGCGCAAGGGCGCCTCGGCCGAGCGGGCAGTGGTCGAGGTCGTCGACACCGACGCCAGCACCGAGTCGGACGTCGACTACCAGGACACCATGGGCTACGACCTGTCCCGCTACGAGTCGGACACCGCTGCCGGGCCGGCGGTCGCCGACGCCCAGCAGGGCGAGTCGGCCCGGTTGGCCGCGGCGGACGACCCGGACGCGCTCACCGACGGCGACACCGACGAGGAGAGCACCGAGGGCGGCGCTGGGCGTCGCCGCTCCCGCCGGGGCGGCGCGCGTCGGCGGACCCGCCCCTGACGCCTGACCCGCGAAGTGTTTGAGGAGGTCCCTTCCCCGGCAATCTGACGGGGGAGGGACCTCGTCGTCGTGGGCCACCCGGGCCGCTCCCGGTCAGGAGGAGAAGATGCGCCGCCTGCTCGCCGTAGCCGTGCTGGTGACCGCGCTCGCCGTATCGGCCTGTTCCGCCGACCGGCCGGCCGGCGAGGGCACGGCAGTTCCGACGGCGGCCGGGCCCGGAGCCACGTCCGCCGGGTCGACCGGTACGCCCTCGGCCGGCGACGCGCAGGTGTGTGCCGAGTCGCAGCGGGCCGGTACGACAGCCGTACGTGTGTACGTGGAGGAGTTGGGTCGGATGGTGGCGGCGGTGGGTGCCGGCGACAGCGCCACTGCCGAGGCTGCCCGCGTACGGGCCGAGGCGGCGCTGGCGCAGTGGCGTACCACGCTGCGGGAGCAGTCCGCCCGGGCAGCCGATCCGCAGCTCAGGACCCTGCTCAACGACATGGGCACCGAGGTCGCCGCGCTCGGCGTCGACGGTGAGTCGATCGACGAGACCGAACTCGACAGGCTTCAGCAGCGCCTCGACCAGCTCTGCGTACGCTGACCAGGGCGGGCCGGTTTGGGGTCCGGGGCTGCCATGGCGTACTCTTGCCTGCGGCGCACCTTTGGTGTGCTGAGTTCCCGTGTGCCCGCGCCGCCGTGCACTGCTACCCGGCGAGCCGCCGCGGGGACGACCGCCAGCAGCCTCAACGACAGGGAGTCCGCCTCCGATGTACGCGATCGTCAAGACCGGCGGCAAGCAGTACAAGGTCGCCGAGGGCGACGTGATCGAGGTCGAGAAGCTCACCGGTGCCCCCGGTGACGCGGTGAAGCTCACCGCGGTGCTCCTCGTCGACGGTGACGACCTGGTGACCGACGCGGCGAAGCTTGCCGAGGTCGCGGTGTCCGGCGAGATCGCCGCGCACACCAAGGGCCCGAAGATCCGGATCCACAAGTTCAAGAACAAGACCGGCTACCACAAGCGCCAGGGTCACCGCCAGCCGTTGACCCAGGTCAAGGTGACCGGCATCTCCAGCGGGAAGTAGGTCGTCCTCCAATGGCTCACAAAAAGGGTGCGTCCAGCTCGCGTAACGGTCGCGATTCCGCGGCCCAGCGACTCGGCGTGAAGCGCTTCGGTGGTCAGGTTGTCAGCGCCGGTGAGATCCTCATCCGGCAGCGTGGCACCAAGTTCCACCCCGGTGACCTGGTCGGCCGTGGCGGCGACGACACGCTGTTCGCGCTCGCCGCCGGTTCGGTCCTGTTCGGCACCAAGCGCGGTCGTAAGACCGTCAGCATCGTTCCTCAGCAGTAGCTTTCAGGCTTTGCGGGCCGCGGACCTCCGGGTCCCGGCCCGCTTCGCTTTTCCGAAGTGCGGGGTCGACCTCGCTGGAAGGATTGACGCCGTGGCGACGTTCGTTGACCGGGTCGTTCTGCATCTGCAGGCCGGTGACGGGGGGCACGGTTGTGTCTCGATCCACCGTGAGAAGTTCAAGCCGTTCGGAGGCCCGGACGGCGGCAACGGTGGGCACGGCGGCAGCGTGTCGCTGGTGGTCGACCCGCAGGTGACAACGCTTCTCGACTTCCACTTCCACCCGCACGTCAAGGCCGACAACGGCAAGGGCGGCGCGGGGTCGAACCGGGACGGGGCCAACGGCCGCAACCTGGTGCTCAAGGTGCCAAACGGCACTGTGGTGCAGACCACCGACGGCACCGTGCTTGCCGACATGGTCGGTGCGGGCACGACCTTCGAGGTGGCCCGCGGCGGGCGTGGCGGGCGGGGCAACGCCTCGCTGGCCAACGCCAAGCGCAAGGCGCCGGGCTTCGCCGAGTTGGGTGAGCCCGGTGACCAGCTGGACATCGTGCTGGAGCTCAAGAGCGTGGCCGACGTGGGCCTCGTGGGCTTCCCGTCGGCCGGTAAGTCGTCGCTGATCTCGGTGATCTCCGCCGCGAAGCCGAAGATCGCCGACTACCCGTTCACCACGCTGGTGCCGAACCTCGGCGTGGTCCGGGTGGACAACCACACCTTCACCGTCGCCGACGTGCCGGGTCTGATCCCGGGCGCGGCCACCGGCAAGGGGCTGGGCCTGGAGTTCCTCCGGCACATCGAGCGTTGCGCGGTGCTTGTGCACGTCATCGACTCGGCGACCCTGGAGCCGGGCCGTGACCCGGTCGCCGACATCGACGCCATCGAGGCCGAGCTGAGCCAGTACGGCGGCCTGGCCGACCGGCCGAGGCTGGTGGCCGTCAACAAGGTCGACGTGCCCGACGGCCGGGACCTCGCCGAGATCGTGCGCCCCGATCTGGAGGAGCGCGGCTACCGGGTGTTCGAGGTCTCCGCGGCCACCCGTGAGGGGCTCAAGGAGCTGACGTACGCGATGGCCGACCTGGTTGACGCGGAGCGTAAGGCCGCTCCGCCGGCCGAGCCGACGCGGATCGTGATCCGGCCGATGGCCGTTGACGACGACGGCTTCACCATCACGGCCGAAACCGACGGTTCGTTCACCGTCCGTGGCGTCCGGCCGGAGCGGTGGGTCAAGCAGACGAACTTCGACAACGACGAGGCCGTCGGATACCTGGCGGACCGGCTGGCCCGGCTCGGCGTCGAGGACAAGCTGGCCAAGGCCGGCGCCCAGCCCGGTGACCTGGTGCGGATCGGCGAGCGCGAGTTCGACTGGCAGCCGACGCTCTACGCCGGCGTGGACTTCGTGCCCGGCAACCGGGGCACCGACGTCCGGCTTGAGGAGAAGTCGAACCGGGCCTCGGCGGCGGAGCGGCTCGCCGCGCGCAAGGCCCGCCGGGTGCGCTCGGCCGACGAGGTGGGCGCGGACGCGTCCGACGACGAGGACTTCGAGGACGACGCCGAGTAGTCCGTTGCCCTCCGTGACGGGGTTGACTTCCGGAAACCTCCGCGAAATCCGCCCCGCCTAACGTTGGGTGATGCTGATCGAGTCCCGGCCCTGCACCGATCCCGAGATCGCCACCCTGGTCCTCGCCCAGCAGCGTGAGCTGCGGGCGGCCGACGGCGGGCTGGACGGGCAGGTCACCGTCACCCACGACGACATCCGTTACCTTGCGGTGGTGGCGAACGGCCGGGCCGTCGCCTGCGGCGGCCTCCAGTCGCTCGACGCCACCACGGGTGAGATCAAGAGGATGTACGTCCGGCCGGCGCACCGGGGGCGGGGGATCGCCCGCCAGTTGCTCGCCGCGCTGGAGGAGTTGGCGTTCCGGCAGGGGCACTCGGTGATCTGCCTGGAGACCGGCACCTACCTGCCTGCGGCGCTCGGGTTGTACGCCTCGTGCGGATACGACCGCATCCCCGTGTACGGGGAGTACGTGGGCAACCCGTACAGCGTCTGCTTCTCCAAGCGGTTGCCGGTCGCGGCCTGACGAGGGACGGGGTTCACGCCCCGGTCTCGGCGTGCGCCACTGTGACCGGCTTCGACTCGGGCGAGGCGTGCTGGCGCAGGACGATGCTCAGCAGGATGAGGGCGCCGACCGCCAGGAACTCGCTCTGCCAGTTCTGCATCGACTGGAACCAGAAGTCGCTGGTGCCGAGGAAGTCCCACACCCCGATGGGTGGCGCCCCGCTCTGCAACGCCTGCTCCTTGTTGTAGGCGGCGGTGCCGCCGAGGAGGTGGCCGACGAACGAACCGGCGAAGATCAGCAGCAGGGCGATGGAGAGGCTGTTGCGGTAGATCACCAGCGGAAGGCCGCCGGTGCGCGCCGGCCAGGGCGACTGCGGGGTGGCCCGGCGCTCGTCGTCCTCGGGCCGGTCGGTCTGGTCCACAGGCTTCGACTCGGCCGAGCCGCGCTGCACGAGGTACGCGGTGAGCAGCACGTACCCGCCCATCTGGAGGAACTCCGACTCCCAGTTCTCGAAGACCGCCTCGACGAAGTGCCCGGTGGTCAGGTATGCCGGCCAGCTCAGCGGCGCGGCGCCGAACTCGGTCAACTCCTCGTTGTGGGTCTGCCACCCGAAGATGCTCTGCAACAGCAGGAAGACCAGGAACGCCCCCAGCATGGCGACGGCCAGCGCGTTGTCACGTATCCAGCGAGGCACCATCGACCTCCTTCACGGATCATCACCGCGCTGGTACCCGCGACGGTATGCCCGCGAAACCCCGAATGGGCAGGTCAGGGTCGATCGAAGGGGGTGTCCAGCCGCCCGCCCGTGCCGACCTGGTTGGACAGCAGCAGCCCGAGCGCGATCATGCCGAAGCCGAGCGCGAGGTGCAGCCAGTTGTCGGCGTTGTTGACAGGCAGGAAGTTCGCGCCGCCGGCCTCGTCGAGCCCTTCGACCACCAGCCCGTACAGCCAGAGGGCGAGGTAGATGGCGCCGCCGCCGGCCAGGAAGAGCCGGGCGCCGGCGATGCTGCGGGCCAGCACGAGGCCGACCAGCCCGAACAGCAGGTGCACTGCGTTGTGCAGGATCGACACCTGGAACAGCCCGAGCAGCTTGGCCCCCGAGTGGTGGCCGGCGAACCGCAACTGGCCGTAGTCGGTGGTGATGCCGGGGATGAAGCCGAGGACGCCGATCAGCAGGAAGAGCACGGCCGCGACAAGCGCAGCCTGCTGTACCCGGGGCCGTGGCGCGGCAGGTCGACCACCTCGCGCGTCTCGTGCCATCCCTGCCCCCTCCGTGGATCCGCCGGCCCCGCGAATGTCGCTGTCCGTGTCGGCGACGTTACGCAGCCCGACGATCCTCCATTTTGAAGTCGACAGGGGCCTCTCCGCAGAGAAATGCGCGAAGAGGTATGGAAGCGGAATCGCAGGGTAGGTCAATTGTCGGCGGCCACGGCGAGACGGCCGCATCCCCCAGCACACCGCGACGACTTTCCGAGCGGAAGGGAAATCATGACTTACGATCTTTCACCTACCACTTCTTCGACGTACCCGCAGGAGTCCAGCAACGGCGGAGGCGTTCGCGAGCAGGCCCGCCAGGTCGGGTCCGAGGCGGCGCACGCCGGTGGCGCGGTCGCCCAGACCGCCAAGGAGCAGGGCACCGAGGTCGGCCGCGAGGCGGCCCGGCAGGCCCGCAACCTGTACGGCGAGGCGCGTACCCAGCTCGCCGGCCAGACCGCCGAGCAGCAGCGGCGCGCCGCCGGTGGGCTGCGCTCGATCGCCGACGAGATGCGGTCGATGGCCGAGCAGGGTGGCCAGGCCGGCCCGGTCAGCGAGCTGACCCGCCAGGCCGCCGACCGGGTGCACGGCGTGGCCGGGTGGCTCGAGGAGCGCGAGCCCGGCGACCTGATCAACGAGGTACGCGACTACGCGCGGCGCAACCCGGGCACCTTCCTGGTCGGCGCGGCCGTCCTCGGTGTGCTGGCCGGCCGTCTGACCCGTGGCATCTCGGCGGGTAATGACGACACCGGCAACGGCTCCGCCTCCTACCGGGGCGCCGGGGCGTACGACCCGGAGCAGACCGCTGTGATCCCGACGCCGCCGCCGGCACCTCGCCCCGCCCCGAACGCCGCCCCGGCGGGTGGCTACCTCGACCCGACCCCGGGCACGTACAGCGAGCCGACATCCGGCGGCTACAGCGACCCCACGCCGGGCGGCTACAGCGACCCGACGCCGGGCGGCTACACCGACCCCGCCCCGGGCCGGGCCGGCAGCTACTCGGAGCCGACCAGCACCGGGCAGCCGCTGCCGCCGGTGACCGAGACCGACCCGCTGCCGGGCGTGCCGTCGAGCGGCAGCCCTCGCCCGTGACCCACCGAGATCTCCGAAGGGAGGCGACGGCATGACCATGCCGACGCAGGGGTCCGGACTGGACTCCGGTTACCGCCCCGACGCGGGTGCCCCGCACACAGCGGCGGAGGTGAAGGGCAGCTCGCTCGGTGACCTGATGCGTCAGGTCACCACCGACCTGTCGACCCTCATGCGCCAGGAGGTCGAGCTGGCCAAGGCCGAGATCCGCCAGGAGGGCAAGAAGGCAGGCAAGGCCGCCGGGCTCTTCGGTGGCGCGGGCTTCGGCGGCTACATGGTGGCGCTCTTCGTGTCCATCGCCGTGTGGCAGTTCCTGGACAACGTCATGGACTCCGGACTGGCCGCGCTGATCGTGGCCGTGATCTGGGCCGTTGTCGCCGCCGTCCTGTACTCCAAGGCCAAGCAGAACGCCCAGCACGTACGCGGGCTCAAGCAGACAAACGACAGCGTGCAGCGGATTCCCGACGCGCTCAAGCCCCACCCGGAGGGAGTCACCCGATGAGCACCGACCCCGACCAGATCCGCCGGGAGATCAGAGCCACCCGCAACAGCCTCAGCTCCGATGTGGACGCGCTCGCGTACAAGGTCAGCCCCAGCCGCATCGTCGACGACCGCAAGCAGCGGGCCCGCTCCGCTCTGCAGAATGTGAGGGACAAGGTCATGGGAACCGCTTCCGACCTCGGCCACGGCACCGGCCACGCCGCCCACTCGGTGGGCGACCGCGCCTCGTCGGCGGCCTCCAGCGTCAGCGACGCCGCGCACTCGGCGGCCTCCTCGGTCAGCGACGCCGCGCACAGCGCGCCCCGGGTGATCCGGCAGAAGTCCCAGGGCAACCCGCTGGCCGCCGGCCTCATCGCGTTCGGCGTCGGCTGGCTGGCCTCCTCGCTGATCCCGGCCTCCCGTCGCGAGCAGCAGGCCGCGACGCAGGTCAAGGAGAAGGTCAGCGAGCACAGCGGAGCGGTGAAGGAGAAGCTGGGCGAGGTGGCCAGCGACCTCAAGAACGAGCTGCGCGAGCCCGCCCAGCACGCCGCGGACTCGGTGCGGTCCACCGCACAGGACGCCGTGCACACGGTCAAGGACGACGGCAGGTCCGCCGCGCACGACGTCAAGGACCACGCCCAGCAGGCCGCCAGCAGGTAAGCCCTTGACCTCACCCACACCATCGCAACCCCCGAAAAGCTCGCGGCACCTCGGTGACCGCGAGCTTTTCGCGCGCACCGCGCCGCGTACCCCCGCGATCTTGCAGTTTCGGTCTGGCTTTTGCGCGCTTGAGGCCGATTTATCCGGGCAGGAAGTGCAAGATCGCGGGGGAGGGGGAGCGCGCGCGAGGGCCGGTGGGGAGCGGTTAGCGGAGGTGTTTTTGTAGGGCTCGGACGGTGTGGGCGGCGTGCCGGATGCGGGTGCCGGCGTAGGGGACGCCCCCGAACAGGAGTCGCTGGCCTACCGCCAGCCAGCCGCACACCCCGCGCTCCAGCAGCCAGATCGGCGCCGCCAACGCGGTGGCGGCCGGGAAGACCGCACCGCCGCCGGCACGCCGACGACCCACCTCGGCCAGGGCGACGACGCCGGCCGCCGCGCCGAGCAGCGGCCCCGGCCTGCGAGCCGCGACAGCCGCGGCCAGCGCCGGCAGGACCGCGAGCGCGGTCAGCAGGCGGGCCGGCTGGGCCAGGTCGTCGTACGCCTGGCGGACCCGCTGGCCGCGGAAGTGCGCGGCGTCCGGCGGCAGCCGGCGTACGTACAGCCAGGCCGGCGCGGCCTCCGTTCCGCCGTACGCGCGCACGGTGCGGATCAGCTCCAGGTTCTCGAAGAGCACGTCGGGGTCGTACCCGCCCATGCCGAGGAAGGTGCTGCGGCGCACCGCCAGGGTGCCCGGGTAGTCCGTGCCGAGCGCCCGGTTGAGCAGCGTCCGGCCGGTGTCCCACCAGGCGTGCCAGGGCAGCGGGGCGAAGTAGTTCTGCGGGCGTACCAGGTCGACCCGGTCGAGCAGTCGGTGCGCCGCGAGCAGCCCGGCCTCGTCGTACCGGATGTCGTCGTCGGCGATCACCACGTGCTCGCGGCGAGCCGCGGCGACGCCGGTGAGGACCCCGAGCACCTTGCCGTTCGCCCCGCGCAGGGCGGGATCGGGCGGGAGGTGCCGGACCAGTCCCCGCCACGCCTCGGCGTGGCGGGCGAAGAGGGCCGGTGCGGAGCCGTCGACCACGAGCACCTCGACCCGCGCGGCCAGCCAGCGCAGGTAGCCCGTCAGCTCGGTCAGGCCGGTGTCGGAATGCCAGCGCAGCGGCAGGACGTACGCCATCGGTAGTCGGACCGGCGACGTGCCGGCGCCCTGGCGTCGGAGGTCGGGCCGGCGGTGCTCGCTGGCGTCGACGGACAACGGTGTCTCCTGGTCGAGGTAGTGGTTGACGGCCGCCCGCAGCATCTGCCCGCTCAGCGGGCGATCAAACCGGCGTGTCGTTTCGACGGGTCGGCTCGGGGTAGCGCTGCCCGGGAAGGGCTGTCCATTCCCCGGACGTCCGGGTGGAGGAGACGACATGACCAACAACGGAACGAGGTGGACGCTGCTCGGTGTCACCGCGGTGACCGCCGTCGGTGTCGGTCGGGCGGTCGCCCGCCGTCGGCGTCGGCACCAGCCCGACCGGCAGGACGGCTGGTACGTCGTGCGCCGCGCGGTGACAGTGGACCGGCCCCGGGACGCGGTGATCGGGTTCTGGACCGACAGGGAACGGCTGGACCACGCGCTGGCCGAGTGGGCCACCTTGGAACAGCTCGACGAGCGGCGCTGGCGGTGCGTGGCCCGCGACAGGAACGGCGGCGACGCCGAGTGGCGGGCGGAGATCACCGTCGACGGGCCGGGCGCGCTGCGCTGGCAGGTCGAGGACGGGCCGGTGCCGCAGCACGGGCGGGTCGAGCTGACCGAGGCCCCGCAGGGCCGGGGCACGGAGATCCGGGCCGAGCTGCGCTACCGCTCCGGGCCGCTGCGGCGGATGTTCGGCCTGGCCAGCGGCCACGAACCGGACCTGGCGCTGCGCGACACCCTGCGCCGGGTGAAGGCGCTCGTCGAGTGCGGCCAGGTGATCGACACCCGACGCGACCCGTCCGGTCGGAGTGCTGCCCAGGAAAGGGCGACAGACCGGATGCGGGAGAAGCTGATGACGGGAGGACGGGCGTGAGGGCGCTCTGCTGGGAAGGTGTCGGCAAGCTTGCCGTCCGGGACGTACCGGAGCCGAAGATCCGCGCCGAGGGGGACATCATCGTCCGGGTCCGGGCCAGCAGCGTCTGCGGCTCCGACCTGCACCTGATCAACGGGTACCTGCCGGCGATGCGGGAGGGCGACATCCTCGGCCACGAGTTCATGGGCGAGGTGGTGGAGGTCGGGCCGGGCGTACGGCAGCACAAGGTCGGCGACCGGGTGGTGGTCGGGTCGGTGGTGGCCTGCGGTGGCTGCTGGTACTGCCGGACCGAGCAGTACTCGCTGTGCGACAACTCCAATCCGCAGCCGGTGTTCACGGAGAAGCTGTGGGGGCACTCGCCGGCTGGCATTCTGGGCTACTCGCACGCGGCGGGTGGTTACGCCGGCTCGCACGCCGAGTACATCCGGGTGCCGTTCGGTGACGTCGGCGCGTTCGCGGTGCCCGACGGGCTGCCGGACGACTCGGTGGTGTTCGCCTCCGACGCGATGCCCACCGGGTGGATGGCTGCGGACTTCTGCGGGCTCACCGGCGGTGAGGTGGTCGCCGTCTGGGGTGCCGGTGGCGTCGGTCAGATGGCGGCCCGGTCGGCGCAACTCCTCGGCGCCGAGCGGGTCATCATGATCGACCGCTTTCCGGATCGGCTGGCCACGGCCGCCGACCGGGTCGGTGTGGAGACCATCAACTACGCCGAGACCGACGTACTGGAGGCGCTGCGCGAGCTGACAGGTGGACGTGGGCCGGACGCCTGCATCGAGGCCGTCGGCATGGAGTCGCACGACGTCGGGCCGGCCTACACGTACGACCGGGTGAAGCAGTCGGCCCGGTTGCAGACCGACCGGCCGACCTCCGTACGCCAGGCGATCATGGCCTGCCGTAAGGGCGGCACGGTGAGCATCGTCGGCGTCTACGCCGGTCTGATCGACAAGTTCCCGCTTGGCGCGGCCATGAACAAGGCGCTGGTGTTGCGGATGGGGCAGATGCACGCGCAGCGCTACATCCCCATGCTGCTCGACCGGCTGGCCGCCGGCGAGATCGACCCCGGCTACCTCGCCACCCACCCGATCCCCCTGGAGCAGGGTGCCCGGGGCTACGAGATGTTCGAGAAGAAAGAGGACGGCTGCCTCCGGAGCGTCCTGCACCCCTGACCTTTGCCCGTACCCTCGCCCCGCCGGTCTGGTTCCTGACCGGCGGGGCAGGTCAGTTGGTCCGACGGACGGCTGTGAGGGTCATGCCGCTCGGTGGCAGGCAGGGCATCTGCCGCAGGTCCAGGGTCAGGTCCTGCGGCGGCACGTCGTAGGCCATGGCGCTCGTCAGGTTGGTGACCGCCCGCTTCATCAGGTCGATGGTGATCCACTCGCCGGCGCAGCGGTGCCCGGTGAAGAAGTCCCCGCCGCCCTGAGGGATCAGCTCGAACGGGTCCACCCGACGGCCGGCGAACCGCTCCGGGCGGAACAGCTCCGGCTCGGGCCAGAGTGTCGGGTGGTGGTTGGTGCCGTAGAGGTCGAGGAGCACCCGCCGCCCCCGGGGGAAGTGGTGACCCTCCCAGTCGAAGGAGCGCCGGACCCGCGCGGCAGCCGAGGGGAAGAACGGGTAGTAGCGGCGTACCTCCTGGACGAACTGCCCGGTGGCCTCGTCGCTGTCGCGGACCCGCTGCCGCCAGGCGGGATGGTCGTGCAGGGCGAGTGCCGCGAAGGTGACGTACCGGTCCACGGCGACCACTGGTCGCAGCACGTTGAGCAGCTCGACAGCGGCGATCCGGCGGGGGAGCAGCGAGCCCTGGGCGTCGCGGTGCTCGGCGATCACCTGTAGCGCGCTGCCGGGCTGCGCCTGATGGGTGCCCACCCGGGCCCGCTCGATGAGGTCGCCGATCCAGCGTTCGGCACGGCGCCGGGCGAGCAGCCCTCGCCAGTGCCGGGGGCCGACCACCGCCGGGCCTTCGATCATGGCGTGCAGCTCGACGGTCCGGCGGTCGACCTGCGAGGTGGCCAGCGGCACCCCGGCCCAGGCACAGACCACCTGGGTCAGCAGGCGACCCATCTCGTCGTAGAGCCGCACCGGCCCGGCGGCCTCCCAGGCGGCGATCCTGGTCCGCCACTCGTCGTCGAAGAGTTGCCCGAGCCGCCGGATGTTGTCCGGCGTCATGATCGACATGAACATCGCCTTGCGGTCGGAGTGCTCCGGGCCGTCCAACCCCTGCACCCCGCCCCGGCCGGTGAGCGTGCGCTGCACCCGTAACGGCATCGCGTTACGCCGCTGGAAGCGCTCGGGGTCGTAGAACAGCGCCGCCGCCGACCTGCCGCGCAGGCAGACGGTCGGTGCCAGCAGGATCCTGGTCTGGAAGGCGTCGCTGCCATACCTGTCGCAGCGCTCACCGATGAACCGGTACCCGGCGCGGAGGAACGCGAGGGTGCTGTCCGGGCTGCGGTCGACCGGCAGGGCCGCCATCGGTGTCTCCTCACGCGCAGGTGACGGCCGTCGACCACCGGCCGCCTTCGCGTCGTGACTACCCCGGTCACCGCCGCTGAATCACGCCGACCGGTGTGCCCGCTGGCCCCTCCCAGGAACGGCGGAACCTGGTTGGCTTGCTGGTGAGGCCGCCGCCTGCCGGCGGGCCTCAAAGGCCACGGCCACGGGGAGGGCGCGATGCGGGAGAACAGATCGCCACACTGGCGGCAGCGACGGGCGGCCGGAACACCGGGCGGGGGCCGCGACGACCGGCCGCTGATCGGGCCGCCCAGGCGGCCCACCCGACCGCACCGGTTCTTCACAGTGCACCTGGGCTTCACCGCGCCGGGCACGACCGACGCCCGCGAGCTTGCCGTGGCGTACGCCGAGGCGCTGGGCCTGCTCCGCCCGGAGCTGGCTCTGGGCGCGGCGGCCCTGTCGCCGGCCGACGCCTGGCACCGGGCCGAACGACTGTTCTGCGGGGCGGTCGGCCCGGACGGGGAGCGCTGCGCCGACGTCGCCGGCCATCCCGGTTTCCACCACGCCCCCGGGCCCGGTGGCCTCGGCTGGGGCGACGGCGACGGCGCTGGGGACCACGATGGCTGACGACGGGCGGCGGCACCGCCCTTCGGCACCCGGTCGCAGTCAGTCCAGGTCGAACTCGCCGTCCTGCGCGCCGGCCACGAACGCGTCCCACTCGGCCTGTGTGAAGACGAGCACCGGCCCTTCCGGTTCGGCGGAGTTGCGCATCCCGATCAGGTCGTCGACGAAGGCCACCTCGACGGCGCTGTCGGAGGTGTCCCCCTCGGCCCGCTGCCAGACCGCCCGGGAGAGGTCGAAATCGCCCTTGGGGTGCTCCGCCATGGTTCTTTCCTCCAGTGCCGAGGGCCGTGTGGTGACCGATTGCCGATCCCCATCGGGCAGGATAAGCGGATGCCGAGCCTGACCCGTGTAGAGGCGACCGCGCGTGGCGCGACGATTACCGTCGAGTCCTACCAGGTGGACCTCGACCTGACCGGCGGCGGTGATCTGTTCCGCTCCCGCGTCGAGATCCGGTTCCGGGCGACCCCCGGCGCCGCGACCTTCGCCGAGATCAAACCCCACACCCTGCTGGGTGTACGCCTCAACGACCGCGACCTGGACCCGGGCGTGCTGGCCGACAACCGGCTGCCGCTCAGCGACCTGGAGGCGGACAACACGCTCGTCGTCGAGGCGGAGATGGCCTACTCCAACACCGGGGAGGGGATGCACCGCTTCGTCGACCCGGCCGACGGCGAGACCTATCTCTACGCCGTGACGTTCCTCGACAACGTGCAACGCATCTTCGCCGCGTTCGACCAGCCCGATCTGAAGGCGTCGTTCGTGCTCACGGTGACCGCCCCGCCGGAATGGACTGTCGTCGGCAACGCCGAGCTGGCCGCCAACCCCGCTCCGGGGCGCTGGGAGTTCGCCCCGACGGCGCCGCTGGCCACGTACTTCTTCTCGCTGATCGCCGGGCCGTACCACGTGCGGCGGGCCGAGCACGACGGTGTGCCGCTGGGCATCTACTGTCGCCGGTCGCTGGCCGAGCACCTGGACGCCGACGCCGAGGAGATCTTCACAGTCACCCGGCAGTGCCTGGACCGGTTCCACGAGCTGTTCACCGAGCGCTACCCGTTCGGCAAGTACGACCAGGCGTTCGTGCCCGAGTTCAACGCCGGCGCGATGGAGAACCCGGGCATCGTGACCTTCCGCGACGACTACGTGTTCCGCTCGGCGGTCACCGACACGCAGCGCGAGCTGCGGGCCACCACCATCGCCCACGAGATGGCGCACATGTGGTTCGGTGACCTGGTCACCATGCGCTGGTGGGACGACCTGTGGCTCAACGAGTCCTTCGCGGAATACCTGGGCACCCGGGTCACCGCCGAGGCGACGCGCTTCGACCAGGCGTGGACGACGTTCGCCATGCGCCGCAAGGCCTGGGGGTACGCCGCCGACCAGCGCCCCTCCACCCACCCGGTCGCCCCGGAGGAGGTGGCCGACGCCGAGGAAGGGCTGCTTAACTTCGACGGCATCTCGTACGCCAAGGGCGCCAGCGTGCTGCGGCAGTTGGTCGCGTGGCTCGGTGACGAGGCGTTCCTCGCCGGCCTGAACGCGCACTTCGCCGCACATCGCTTCGGCAACGCCACCCTCGCCGACCTGCTGGCCAGCCTCTCCACCGCGAGCGCGAGGACTGAGCTTGCGAGCCCCGCAGTCGCGAGCAACGACGGCACCGCCGCCAGCGGCCGGGACCTGGTCGACTGGGCGCAGCGGTGGCTGCGCAGCCCGCAGGTCAACACGCTGCGCGCCGAGGTCGCCGTCGACGCCGACGGCCGCTACAGCGAGGTGGCCGTCGTGCAGACCGCGCCCGAGTCGGCAGCGGTGCTGCGCCCGCACCGCATCGGGGTGGGCCGCTACTCGATGGACGGCACTGTGGAGCGTGACGAGGTCGATCTCGACCCCGCCGCCGACGGTGGCCGTACCGTGCTCGGCGCGCTGACCGGGGCGCCAGCGGCCCGGCTGCTGCTGCTCAACGACGGCGACCTCACCTTCGCCAAGGTGCGTCTCGACCCGGCTTCGGCCGCCGCCGTGCGGCTGGTGCTGCCCGGTCTCGCCGACCCTCTCACCCGGGCGGTGCTCTGGGGCGAGGCGTTGGACGCGGCGACCGACGGGGAACGGCCGGTCACCGGCCTGGTCGACCTGATGGTCGCCGCGCTGCCCGCCGAGACCGAGGTGATCATCGCGGAGGACGTGCTGACGCTCAGCCGGTCGCTTGTCGACCGCTACCTCGACCCGCTGGCCCGGTCGGCGGCGCTGGCCCGGATCGCCGGGGCGTGCAGGCAACTGCTCGACGGCGCACCGGCGGGGGAGTCCCTCCAACTCGCCGCCGCGCGAGCATGGGTCGCCGCAACCACCGACGCCGATCTGCTCACCGGCTGGCTGGCCGGTCGCGAGGTGCCGGCCGGGCTGAAGGTCGACGCCGAGCTGCGCTGGTCGGTCCTGTGCCGGCTCGTCGTGCTGGGCGCTGCCGGTGCAGCGGAGATCGCCGCCGAGGTGGCCGCCGATCCCAGCTCCGCGGGTGCCGAGCGGGCCGCCCTCTGCCGGGCCGCCCTGCCGGACGCGGCCGCCAAGCAGGCGGCCTGGGAGATCATCGTGCGGGGCACCGAGCTGTCCAACCGGCTACTGGAGGCGACCGCCGAGGGGTTCTGGCAGCCCGAGCAGGCCGAGCTGACCGCGGCGTACGTCGAGCGGTACTTCGCCGAGATGCCGGACGCCGCCCGTGGACGTACCCCGTGGACGGCCGACCGGGTGGCGAAGCTGGCGTTCCCGCGCTACGCCGTGGCGCAGCCGACCCGGGAGGCCGCTGCGGCGCTGCTGGCCCGCGACGACCTGACCCCGGGTCTGCGTCGGGTGATCACCGACGCCGACGACGACCTGCGTCGCGCGCTTGTCGCCCGCACGGCGGTGGCCGCAGCGGCGGCCTGAGCCGAGTCGGCGCAGGCAGCGAGCCCGCGCGGGGTGGCCGGTGGGCCACCCCCGCGCAGCGGGACGTCAGCGCAGCGCCGGGTCCGCAGTGACCGGGGCGTCCCAGTCGATGACGTAGCGCTGCTCGTGGGCGACTGTCTTCTCCGGGTCCATTGCGGTGCGAACGAGCAGCGGCATCAGCAGCGGCATGACCGTGCGGGCTACCGGCCCTGGCGCTTTGGCGTGGTTGATGCGGGCCGCGCGGGCGGCGACCTTCTCGACCCGGGCGCGGCGCAGCCGCACGAACGCGGCAAGGGCCGACTCCACGTCCGGTAGGTCGCGCAGGCAGCGGGCGAGTTGCACACCGCTCTCGATGGCCAGCGACGCTCCCTGCCCGGAGCTGTTCGACGGCGCGTGCGCCGCGTCGCCGACAAGCACCATTCGCCCTCGATACCAGTGCGGCACGGGCGGCATGATCTGCAACGCCCCGACCACCTGGAGTTCGTCGGCGTCGCTGGTCGCCGTCAGCTGCCGGCCTGGGTCGTCGTCGCCGTAGCTGGCGCGCAGTGTGTCCAGCCACTGCGCGGCCGGCAGGGCGCGGGCCTCGACGAGGCTCAGTGCCCGCTGGTACGGCAGGTTGGCCCCCCACCGGGTGCCGCCGCCGGGCTCCGGCCAGTACAGGTAGTAGCCGCGCCTGCCGAACGCGAACGTCATGGTGCCGGGCTCGACGTCCACCTCGTGCCGCGCGACGGCCTCGAAGCCGAGCAAGCCGGTGAAGCGGGGGCCGGGAGCGGCCGGGTCGATGAGGCTCCGGACCGTGGACCGGATGCCGTCGGCGCCGACGAGGATGTCGGCGGTGGCGGTGCTGCCGTCCTCGAAGCGGGCTGTCACACAGCTGTCGGTCTGGTCGGCGTGGACCAGCCGCCTGCCGTACGCGAACGGGACGCCCTCGGTGACCGCCCGGTCGTGCAGGACGCGGTACAGCGCTGCCCGGTGCACCACGCGCAGCGGCGGCGCCCCGGCCAGTGTGGGCAGGTCGACGCGTCGACGGCCGACGGCCATCGCGGTGCGCTCGATCGGGGTGGCGATCGCCGTCACCGCCTCGTCCGCGCCGACCGCGCGCAGCGCCGCCACGCCGTTGGGCGCGAGCGCGATGGTGCCGCCGATGCCGCCGGCCTCGCTGGCGGTCTCCGGGTACGCCTCGTAGACGGTTGCGGTGATGCCGGCGCGGCGTAGCGCGAGTGCCGTCACCGGTCCGGCGATGCCGCCGCCGATGACGATCGCGGTTCGTACCGTGGTCATGTTCTCTCCCTGGGGTTCGTCGGTGCGTGCGCGTGCGAACCGACCTGGGGAGGAACCCGGTTATCCTCGTGGTTGCCGCATTCGGGCCGGGTGTCCTGCACAGGGTGTCGGTTCGAGGTAGGGCTCCGGCGGGGTGTTGGCGCACCTCGCCGGAGCCGTTTTTCAGTCGGTGGTGTCGGGGTCGTAGCTGGTCCTCTCCGCCAGCTGGGTCAGCTCGGCCGGCATCTCGCCGGTCTCGTGGAAGGTCCGCCAGACGTCCAGGCCCGGGTAGGTGCCCGAGGTCAGCTCGTCCAGCAGCCCGCGCAGCCAGGCCGCCTCCGCGGCGCGCATGGCGAGGTCGTATTCCGACTCGATCAGGAACAGTCGCGGGATCTCCCGCAGGTGGGTGTCGAGCGCGTCGCGGTCCCGATGGATCGCGCCTTCCAGCAGGTCGAGTCGCCGGCGCAGCAGGTCCGTGGCCTCGTTGGGGTGCAGGGCGGCGAGCACGGAGAGGCCGGCGCGGAACCGGGGGTGCTCCGGCTCCGGGGTGGAGACCAGTTCGCGGGCCCAGTCGACAAGTTCCGCGCGCCCCGCGTCGGTTATGCGGTAGACGGTGCGTTCCGGACGCCGGCTGTCGCGGACGCTCTCCACGGCCGCGATCAGCTGATGTTTGTCCAGGTTGCGAACCACTGTGTAGAACGATCCCCACTTGAACTCCATGTCCTGGTCCTTGCCCCAGGCACGCAGAGTGGTGGCGATCTCGTACGGGTGCATGGGCCGCTGGGCCAGCGCGGACAGCACGGCCAGCGCGAGCAGGTTGCCGACCTTGCGCCGCTTCGGCATGACAGGCCTCCCGCCCTCGCCCTCGATTACTTGCTTACGAGTATATGCACGCGAGTAGCCGCGTGGGGGCCCGTCGCAGCCGAGCACACCTCCGGGCCAGGGTGGCCAGCCATCGGACTCCGCCTACGATCATCGGGTGGAGGAAGACATCCGGCGGATCGGGATCATGGGTGGCACCTTCGACCCGATCCACCACGGGCACCTCGTGGCGGCCAGCGAGGTGGCGGACCGGTTCGGCCTGGACGAGGTGGTATTCGTCCCCACCGGGCAGCCGTGGCAGAAGGCCGACGAGATGGTCAGCCCGGCCGAGGACCGCTACCTCATGACCGTCATCGCCACAGCCTCGAACCCGCGCTTCCAGGTCAGTCGGGTCGACATCGACCGCAACGGGCCGACCTACACGGTTGACACCCTGCGCGACCTTCAGGCCGAGTACGGCCCCAAGGTGCAGTTGTTCTTCATCACCGGCGCGGACGCCCTGCAACGCATCCTGTCCTGGAAGGACCTGGACGAGATATTCGAGCTGGCCCACTTCGTGGGGGTGACCCGGCCGGGCTTCCCGCTGACCGACAAGCACCTGCCGGCGGACACGGTCAGCCTGATCCAGGTGCCCGCTATGTCCATCTCGTCGACCGACTGTCGCGCCCGGGTCGCCCGGGGTGAGCCGGTCTGGTACCTCGTACCCGACGGTGTGGTGCAGTACATCGCGAAGCGCCGCCTCTACCAGCGCTGATTCTGCCCGATATGGGTGCTTTCATGCCCTTAACCGACCAGAACTGACGGCTCGGGGCGTCCCCGGGTGTGAGACGCTTGGAGGATCGCACGGTTGATCGAAGGAGAACGGTGACAGTTTCCGAACGCGCTCACGAGCTGGCTATCGCTGCCGCCCAGGCCGCCGCCGACAAGAAGGCGCAGGACATCGCGATCATCGACGTCGGCGACCAGCTCGCCATCACCGACGCGTTCCTGCTCGCCGCCGCCCCCAACGAGCGTCAGGTGCTTGCCATCGTCGACGCCATCGAGGAGCGCCTGCTGGAGCTGCCGGAGAAGGCCAAGCCGGTGCGGCGCGAGGGTGAGCGTGGCGGCCGGTGGGTGCTGCTCGACTACGTCGACATCGTGGTGCACGTCCAGCACACCGAGGAGCGCGAGTTCTACGGGCTCGACCGCCTCTGGAAGGACTGCCCCACCATCCCGTTCGTCGACCGCGATCTGGTCGAGGCCGACGCCAGCGGGTCCGCCGCAGCCGAATGACCCGACTGATCGTCTGGCGGCACGGCAACACCGACTGGAACGCCGCCAACCGCGTCCAGGGGCAGACCGACGTACCCCTCAATGATCTGGGCCGCGACCAGGCCCGCACCGCCGCGCCGCTGCTCGCGGCGCTGCGGCCCGACGCCATCGTGTCCAGCGACCTGAGCCGCGCCGCGGACACCGCCGCGGCGCTGGCCGCGCTGACGGGGCTGCCGGTCCGCACCGACGCCCGGCTGCGCGAGCGCTACTTCGGCAAGTGGCAGGGCCTGCACCTCACCGAGGTCGCCGAGCAGTTCCCCGAGGAGTACGCCCGCTGGCGGGCCGGTGACCCCGCCCCGGGCGCGGATCTGGAGCCCCTTCACGACCTCGGCGAGCGGGTCAGCGCCGCGCTGCGGGAGGCGGCCGACGCCGCGACCGGCGGCACCGTGGTGGTCGCCACCCATGGTGGCGCCTCCCGGCAGGGCATCGGTCACCTGCTCGGTTGGGACAGGGTCGTGCTGCGCACGATCGGCTCCCTGGCCAACTGCCACTGGAGCGAGCTGCGGCACGACGACCGCGCGCCGGCTGTCGGGCGCGCCCATGACGTCAGTGGCTGGCAGTTGCGGGCGCACAACGTCGGCCTGGTCACCGCCCCGGTGGTCGTCGACGCGATCTAGGCGCTTCCGCCTCGTCGTTCGCCGTCCCGATCGGCTACGGTGCCGGGCATGCCCGTCGCGGTCGTCACCGACTCCACCGCCTACCTCTCGCCCGAGCTGGTGCAGCGCCACCACCTGACCGTCGTCCCGTTGACCGTCGTGCTCAACGGCGCGGAAGGGCTGGAGGGGGTGGACACCCAGCCGGCCGATGCCACGCGGGCGCTCAGCGGCCGGCGGGTCTCCGCGACCACCTCCCGACCGGCGCCCGAGCAGTTCGCCCGGACGTACCGCCAACTGCTCGACGCCGGGGCCGACGGGGTCGTCTCCGTGCACATCTCCGCCGGCCTGTCCGGCACCGTCGAGGCCGCCCAACTGGCCGCCGCCGACTTCGACGGCCGGGTCGAGGTCGTCGACAGTCGCTCCACCGGCATGGGTCTCGGCTTCCCGGCCATCGCGGCAGCCACCGCCGCCGAGGCCGGAGCCGACCTCAATGGTGTACGCGACGCCGCGCTCGCCGCCGTCGCCCACACCACCGTCTGGTTCTACGTCGACACGCTGGAGTTCCTCCGCCGGGGCGGCCGGATCAACGCGGCCGAAGCGCTGTTCGGCACCGCACTGTCGGTCAAGCCGATCATGCACATGCCGGACGGGGCGATAGTGCTGCGCGAGAAGGTCCGCACCGCCAGTCGGGGAGTGGCCCGGCTCGTGGACCTGGCCGTCGAGGCGGCCGGTGACGACGACGTGGACCTCGGTGTGCACCACCTGGCCGCGCCACAGCGAGCCGAGGCGTTGCTCGCCGCGCTCACCGAGCGGTTCGGCGACCGGCTGCACGACACGTACGTCTCCGAGGCGGGCGCCGTCGTCGCCGCGCACGCCGGCCCGGGCCTGGCCTGCGTCGTCGTGCATCGCCGCAGCTGAGGCGCTCACTTCGCGGTTCCGCCTCTCCTTGTGCGACGGCCCGTCCATAGCAGATCGAGGCATGATCAGGGCGTTGTCCACAGTGGCGTTCGTTGTCCACAGGCCGATGCGGGCGCGACCTGTCGTACCGTCCGCCGCCCTAGCGTCACCTCGTGTCGCACGACGAGGAGACAGAGGTACGCCAGCGTCTGCGCCGGCTGACCGACCCGCCACCGAGCGCGCTGCCGCTGACGGGCGGACTGCCGGCGGGCGCTCTCCCGCTGGCGGGTGCGCTGCCTTTGGCAGGCGGGCTGCCTCCGGCGGGCACGTTGCCGTCGGTCGGTGCGCCGCCGCCGTGGGGCGAGGTGCCGCTCGCTGGTTCCCCGCCTGGTGCGCCGTTGGCGCGCGGCGAGTCGCCCCTGGCGGGCGTACCCCCGATTGGGATGTCGTGGGGCGACCCACCGGTTGGTGTGGTGCCGCCTCGGGCCGGGGTGCCGCTCGTGGAGCCGGCTGCGGACGGCCCTGCGGCCCAGCCTGCGTCGTTGCTGCCCGGTCCGGGAGCGTTCGATCCGGGGCGGCGTGGTGTGCGGGCGCTGGCGGTCGTCGCCGCGCTCGTGGTGCTTGCCGCCGCCGGCTGGGCCTGGCGTTCCCGGCCGCACGCGGAGGCGGTCACCCCGCCGGGCGGCGACGTCGCGTCGGTCAGCCCGGCGGGCGACGCGAGCGCGTCGAGCGCCGGCGAGCTGGTGGTGGCGGTCGCGGGCAAGGTCCGTAAGCCCGGCCTGGTGCGGCTGCCGGCCGGTTCGCGGGTGGCCGACGCGGTGCAGGCGGCCGGTGGCCCGCTGCCCGGTGTCGACGTGGCGCTGCTCAACCCCGCCCGCAAGGTCACCGACGGCGAGCTGATAGTGGTCGGGGTGACGCCACCGCCGGTACCGGCCGGCGCGGTCGGCCCGGAAGCCGGTGGCGCGCCGCCCGCCGGCGGTCCGCTGAACCTCAACACCGCCACGCTGGCCCAGCTCGACGCGCTGCCCGGTGTGGGGCCGGTGCTCGCCCAGCGGATCCTCGCCTACCGGGATCAGCATGGCGGCTTCAAGGGCGTTGGTGATCTGCGTCAGGTCGACGGGATCGGCGACGCGCGATACGAGCAGCTCAAAGACCTGGTGACGGTGTGAGTGGCCAGCCGGTCCTCGGCGACCCGACCCCGCCGGACCTCCGGTTGGCCGGCCTGGCCGTCGCCGCCTGGCTCACCGCGCTCGCCGGCCTGCACGTCGGTGCCCGCCCGCTGCTGCTGGTGGCCGGCGTGGTGGCGGTGCTGACGGCGTTGAGCACAGTGCACCTGCTCGGCCGCCTCGGGCAGCCTCGGGCAGTGACCCGCCGGTACGGCTGGATCGCCGTCGCAGTCGGCCTCGGCGTGGTCTGCGGTGCGGCGGCGACCAGCGCCCAACTGGCAGTCCGTGACTCGCCGCCGATCCGAGCCCTGTCCGAGGCGCGTGCGCCGGTCACCGCCGACCTCGTCGTCCGGGACGACCCGCGTTCGATCAGGTCCGCCGGGCGTCCCGGCATGCTGCTGGTGCCGGCCCGGCTGGTCCGGCTCACCGGCCCGGACGGCGAACGGATCCACGCATCGGTGCGCCTGCTGGTTCTGGCCACGGATCCGGCGTGGCGAGGGCTGCTGCCCGGCCAGCGTGTGGCCGCCGAAGGGCGGCTCGGCGTACCGCGCGGTGGCGACCTCACCGCGACGGTGCTGAGCACCACCGGGCCGCCCGAGCGGCAGGGCGAGCCATCCTGGGCGCAACGTGTCGCCGGTACGCTGCGGGCCGGCCTGCAACGCGCCTGCGCGCCCCTGCCCGACGACCCCGGCGGACTGCTGCCGGGCCTCGTGGTGGGCGACACCAGCCGCCTGCCGCCCGCCGTCGAGGAGGACTTCCAGGCCACCGGCATGACGCATCTCAATGCCGTCTCCGGAAGCAACGTGGCGATCGTCGTAGGAGCGGTGCTGCTGCTGGCCCGCTGGGCACGCGCCGGCCCGTGGCTCGCCGCAGGACTCTGCGGGGTGGCGCTCGTGGGCTTCGTCATCCTGGTGCGTCCGTCGCCGAGCGTCGTACGGGCCGCCACGATGGGAGCGATCGGGCTCGCCGCGCTTGCCGCCGGTCGACCCCGCGCCGCGCTGCCCGCGTTGGCCGCCGCGATCACGGTGCTGGTGTTTGTCGACCCCGAGTTGGCAGGCGACGCCGGGTTCGCGCTGTCCGTGCTTGCCACCGGTGGCCTGCTGCTTCTCGCTCCGCGCTGGCGGGACGGGCTGCGCCGCAGAGGCGTCCCGAGCGGGTTGGCCGAGGCGTTGGCGGTGCCGGCGGCTGCCCAGGTCGCCTGCGGGCCGGTCGTCGCCGCGATCTCCAGCACTGTCAGCCTGGTGGCGGTGCCGGCCAACCTGCTGGCGGTACCGGCCATCGCGCCGGCGACAGTGCTGGGCGTGGCGGCGGCCGTGCTGTCGCCGGTGTGGCCGTCCGGTGCCGAGTTCGTCGCGTGGCTGGCGAGCTGGCCGGCCTGGTGGCTTGTCGTCATCGCCCGCCACGGTGCCCGCCTGCCTGCCGGCACGCTCCCCTGGCCGGGTGGGGCGGCCGGTGCCCTGCTGCTGGCCGGGCTGACCGTTGCGCTACTGATCGCCGTACGCCGACCGCTGGTGCGCCGGCTGGTGGCGGTCGTCGCCGTCGCCGCGCTGATCGGTGCGCTCCCGGTCCGGCTGTTGGCCACGGGCTGGCCGCCGCCCGGGTGGGTGGTGGTGGCCTGCGCGGTCGGTCAGGGCGACGCCCTGGTGCTGCCTGTCGCTTCCGGCCGGGCGGTGGTGATCGACGCCGGGCCGGAGCCCGGGCCGGTGGACGCCTGTCTGCGGCGGCTCGGCGTCCGGGAGGTGTCACTGCTGGTGGTGAGCCACTTTCACGCCGATCACGTGGGTGGGGTGGCCGGGGTGTTCCGGGGCCGGCGGGTGGCCGCCGTCCTGACTCCACCGTCGACGGATCCACCGGGCGGCCGGGACGCGGTGCACGCGGCGGCGGCTGGCGGACGGGCGGCGCTGCTGGGCACCACCGCCGGGGCGCGGTATCCGATCGGCGGGGTCGACCTGCTGGTGCTCGGCCCGCCCTATCCACTGACCGGCACGAGATCCGACCCGAACAACAACTCGTTGATATTGCGCGCCACTGTCGCCGGAGTACGCATCCTGCTGCCGGGCGACGCCGAGACCGAGGAGCAGCACGCGGTCCTGACGCGGGTGACGCCGGAGCAGTTGTGGGCCGATGTGTTGAAAGTTGCCCACCACGGGTCGGCCTACCAAGACGAAGGTTTCCTGGACGCGGTGCGGCCGGCCGTCGCGCTGGTGCCGGTCGGGGTCGGCAACACGTACGGGCACCCGAACCCTGGCCTGTTGGCCCGGTTGAGCAAGGGCGGCGCACGGGTGCTGCGGACCGACACCGATGGCGACCTGGCGGTGGTGCGTGCCGGCGGGGGCGTAGCGGTGGTCCGCCGAGGAGTGCCACCGGGGCGGCCACCGTAGGTCGCGTAGGTCGCAGAGCGGACGGCGGCGGGTGATCGCCGTCGGGGCCGACAAGTGAGGGCGGCCACCGTGACAGCCAGCGGGTCTGTGCTCTCTGTGGAAATTGCAGCACCAACGAGGAAACGGTGGGTGAATTGCGCATTAGGCGGTAAATGGAGATGGATGTCTGGATTTGCGCTAAGTGCGGGCTGCACCGACCGGGCGGCGAATGAGCAGGCACGATCCCGCCGTGGGGCGTGCGAATATGGGCGACGTGACCCCGGCCAGCCTCGCCCCCATTCTGCTCGTCCTCGGCGACGAGGAGCTGCTCGCCACGCGCGCGGTGACCGAAGCCGTCGAACGTGCCCGCAGTGTCGACGCCCAGGTGGACGTCCGCGAGTACCAGGCAGCCGTGCTCACCGTCGGCGAGATCGCCGAGATGCTCAGCCCGTCGCTGTTCGGTGGGCGGCGGCTGCTCATCCTGCGTTCCGGCCAGGACGCCCGGAAGGATCTGGTCGCCGCGCTGCTGGCGTACGCGAAGAATCCCGACCCGGAGGTCCAACTGCTGGTGCTGCACCTGGGCGGCGCCAAGGGCAAGGCGTTCGCCGACGGCCTGCGGTCGGCCGGTGCCACAGTGGTCCCGGCGGCCAAACTCAAGGGGCACCGCGAGCGGGTGGCCTTCGTCCGTGACGAGATCCGCCGGGCCGGCGGCAAGTGCACCGACGACGCCGCCGAAGCGCTGATCGCTGCGGTCGGCAACGACCTTCGCGAGCTGGCCGCCGCCTGCTCCCAGCTCATCGCCGACACCGATGGGCGGATCAGCGCCGACACGGTCTCCCGTTACTACCGGGGCCGGGTCGAGGTGACCGGCTTCACGGTGGCGGACGCCACGATGGTCGGCGACGTGCCCGGGGCTCTGGAGGCGCTGCGGTGGGCCCTGCATGTCGGCGTCGACCCGGTGCCCATCGCGGATGCGCTCGCCGACGGTGTGCGTACGGTGGCCCGGGTCGCGTCAGCCGGGCGAGGTAACGCGTACCAGTTGGCCAGCAGCCTGGGCATGCCAGCCTGGAAGATCGAGCGGGCGCAGCGGCAGGGGCGGGGCTGGACCCCGGAGGGACTGGTCCGGGCCATGCAGGTCGCCGCCGAGTGCAACGCGGCCGTCAAGGGTGGCTCGGACGACAGGGCGTACGCCCTGGAGCGCGCGGTCTTCTCGGTCGCGGCGGCCCGGCAGGGCAGCAGCCGGTGACGGGACCGAACCGTACGGCGTGGGCCACCATCCCGGCCGACGAGGAGCGTTACCGGCCGCTCTATGCCCGGCTCCTCGGCCTGCGGTTCGTCAACCCCGGCGGGGTGCTCTGCTTCCTCTTCTTCGAGGGCACCATCGCCCTGGCGGTGCTGCTGGCCCTCGCGGAGTTGGTCACCTGGTGGGCGGTGCTGGTGCTGCCGCTTGTGGTGGCGGCGATGGTCAAGCTCAACGACATGGTGGCCGCGACCGTCGTTCGGTCCGCCGCACTCGTACCTGAGCAGGAGCGGGACCGCTTCCGCAGGCAGATGGAGCCTGTCGTCGGCCGGGCCCGGGTCGAGTGGATCCCGCACAGCGTGCCTGGAGCAGTCGTGGTGGATGCCGCGCCAGCGCCCCCGCCGTCCCAACCTCAGTAGATCTTGGAGTGGAACGGCCCCTCCAGGGGCGCTTTCTTACCAAGATCTCGAAGCCCGGTGGAACGCTGGATATGCGGAAGCCCCGGACCGGGGTCCGGGGCTTTCCGAATTCAGTCTGACAGGAGCGTCAGGCGGAGAGCGCAACCACGCGCTTTGCGATCGCGGACTTGCGGTTCGCGGCCTGGTTGGAGTGGATCACGCCCTTGCTGACGGCCTTGTCCAGCTTGCGCGAGGCCTCCTGCATGAGCGCGGTGGCCTTCTCGACGTCACCGGCCTCAGCAGCCTCGTTGAACTTCCGGACGGCGGTCTTCAGCGACGACTTGACCGACTTGTTGCGCAGCCGGGCCTTCTCGTTCTGCCGGTTGCGCTTGATCTGGGACTTGATGTTCGCCACGCGACAGCCTCGTCTTGATAGCTCGGGTTGGTCAGCTTAAGTGCGCGGGATGACGAACATGCGTCAACGCTGCGCGAAGAGCCAGGTTACCAGGTTGCCCGGGACGAGCCAAAACGGCTCGACCGCCGAGCGGCCGACCCCGGCTCGCCGGGGACCACAATACGCCCTCGGTCCTGCCGGCTGTGTCACCGCCAGCCCTGGCGTCGGGCAAGCCAGTCGAGCGCCTGCCCGCCGCTGCGTCGTCTGTGCGCCGTGAGGTGCGGGGGCACCGTCGCCGGTGCCGCGTCCGCCCCGGTGAGGTAGTAGCCGGCGAGCGCCGCCAGGGTGGCGTCGAGGGCGTCCGGGGGCGCATCGGCGGTGGTCGGGTGCGCGGCGAAGAGCCGGTCGGCGTCCAGCCCGTCGGCGTACGCGCTGAGCAGCAGCCCGGCCACGTCGAACCAGGCCGGCCCGGAACACGCCCAGGTCCAGTCGCAGAACCAGGCCCGGCCGTCCATGTCGACGAGCACGTTGTCTCCCCGCAGGTCGCCGTGGATCAGCCCGGGCGACCGGGCGGCGTACAGGGGGAGTCGGGACTCCAGCTCCACCAGGTCGGGCAGCCGACCCCGCACGTGCACGGGCAGCGCCGGGGCGGGCTCCCTGCCGGCGGCGACCTCCTCCCACCACAGGATGTCCGAGCGGGCCAGGTCGGCGAGGTGCGGCAGGCCGAGCGCCGTGAGCGCGGCAGGTGGGTCGGCCAGCGCGGCGGCGACCTCGGCGTACCCGGCGAGCGTGGCCTCCAGCTCGGCAGGCGTCCAGGGCCGGAGAGGGCTGTGCCCGTCGACCGCGTCGGTGCAGAGCACGAACCATCCGGCCTCGTACAGCGTCCACCGGAGGCGGGGCGCGGGCAGGCCGACCGGCAGCCGGTCGAGGATCGCGGCCTCCCTGGCGTACGAGTCGACAAGGTGCGCTTGCCCCGCGCTGGCCGCCGCCTTGACGAAGACCCTGCCCCCGTCGGCGGTGTCGAGCACGGCGGCGAAGCCCCCTGTGAAACCGGCGGCGGCGACCCGGGCGGCGACCACCGCCGCGCCGAGACGGTCGGCTATCGCGTACCGCAGCGCCGCAGGCAGCGCCGACCACGGCGGGCGCGGCACGCCCGCGTGGGGCGGAGTCGGCGGGGAGGACACCACACCATGCTGCCCCGGGTACGTGCGCGACGCGCGGCGACACTGCCAGACTGCCAAACCATGAGGACCGAGGACTTCTGGCAGCTGATCGACGAGGCCCGCGCCGGTGGCGGGGGAGAGCCCGGCCCGGTCGCCGCGCGGGCCGTCGCCCTGCTCGCCGAGCGCGACCCGGAGGACATCATCGGGTACGCGCGCCACCAGACGAGGGTGCTTGCCGCCTCGCACAAGGCGGACCTGTGGGGTGCGGCGTACCTGATCAACGGCGGCGCCTCGGCGGAGGGCTTCGAGTACTTCCGGGGCTGGCTGATGACCCAGGGTCGGACGGTCTTCGCCCGTGCGGTCAGCGACCCGGACTCGCTGGCGGAGCTGCCGCAGGTGCGGGCCGCCTCGCTCAGTGGCGAGGAGTTCTCCGCCGAGCAGATGCTGTCGGTGCCCTGGGACGCGTACCGCAAGGCCACCGCCACCGAACTTCCGGCGGACCGCGACCCGGTGCGTACCCCGGATCTCAACGACTTCTGGGACTTCGACGACGAGGAGGAGGCCGGCCGACGGCTGCCCAGGCTGGCCGCGCTCTTCGTCGAGCCGCCCCTGGAGTGAGGGGTTCTCGGACTGATCCATCGCCCGCACAGTGGGCGTACCCCGGCGGCGTGGGAACATAGAGGGGGTCGGCGGCGCGCCGGCCTGTTCACGTCAGCCGACCAGAACGGACCGCTGTGCCACCGAAGCTCGATCCCGGCGCGAACGCTCCTGGTGCCACCGACCCTGGTCGCATCCGGAACTTCGGCATCATCGCCCACATCGACCACGGGAAGTCGACCCTGGCCGACCGGATGTTGCAGCTCACCGGTGTGGTCGACCCCCGGCAGATGCGCGCCCAGTATCTGGACCGGATGGACATCGAGCGCGAGCGCGGCATCACCATCAAGAGCCAGGCCGTCCGGATGCCGTGGACCATCCGTGAGGGCGAGCGCGCCGGCGAGCAGGCCGTGCTCAACATGATCGACACCCCGGGGCACGTCGACTTCACCTACGAGGTGTCCCGGTCGCTGGCCGCCTGCGAGGGGGCCGTTCTGCTTGTCGACGCCGCGCAGGGCATCGAGGCACAGACCCTCGCCAACCTCTACCTGGCGCTCGAGAACGACCTGCGCATCATCCCGGTGCTCAACAAGATCGACCTGCCGGCCGCCCAGCCGGAGAAGTACGCCGAGGAGCTTGCCCACCTGATCGGCGGCGACCCCGCCGACTGCATCCGGGTTTCCGGCAAGACCGGCGAGGGCGTGCCGTACCTGCTCGACGAGATCGTCCGGCAGTTCATCCCGCCGGTCGGCGAGGCCGAGGCGCCCGCCCGGGCGATGATCTTCGATTCGGTGTACGACGTCTACCGCGGCGTGGTCACCTACGTCCGGGTCATCGACGGCCGGATCAGCGCTCGGGACCGGATCAAGATGATGTCCACCGGCGCGGTGCACGAGTTGCTGGAGATCGGCGTCATCTCACCCGAGATGGTCAAGGCCGAGGCGCTCGGCGTCGGCGAGGTCGGCTACCTGATCACCGGTGTGAAGGACGTCCGGCAGTCCCGGGTCGGTGACACGGTCACCATCAACAGCCGCCCGGCCGCCGAGGCGCTGGGTGGCTACAAGGACCCGAAGCCGATGGTCTACTCCGGTCTCTATCCGATCGATGGCTCCGACTACCCCAACCTGCGTGAGGCGCTGGACAAGCTCAAGCTCAACGACGCCGCGCTGGACTACGAGCCGGAGACCTCCGGCGCGCTCGGCTTCGGTTTCCGCTGCGGCTTCCTCGGCCTGCTCCACCTGGAGATCATCCGGGAGCGGCTGGAGCGCGAGTACAACCTCGACCTGATCTCCACCGCGCCCAACGTGGTCTACCGGGCCATCCAGGACGACGGCGAGGAGATCGTCGTCACCAACCCCAGCGAGTACCCCACGGGCAAGATCGCCGAGGTGTACGAGCCGGTCGTCCGGGCCACAGTGCTGACCCCGAACGACTACGTGGGCGCGGTGATGGAGCTCTGCCAGGGCCGGCGCGGCAGCCTGCTCGGCATGGACTACCTCTCCGCCGACCGGGTGGAACTGCGCTACACGCTGCCCCTCGCCGAGATCATCTACGACTTCTTCGACCAGTTGAAGAGCCGTACCAAGGGCTACGCCTCGCTCGACTACGAGCCCTCCGGCGAGCAGGCGTCCGACCTGGTGAAGGTCGACATCCTCCTGCACGGCGAGCCGGTGGACGCCTTCAGCGCCATCGTGCACAAGGACAAGGCGTACAACTACGGCGTCACCATCGCCGCCAAGCTGCGTACTCTGATCCCGCGCCAGCAGTTCGAGGTGCCCATCCAGGCGGCCATCGGCAGCCGGGTCATCGCCCGGGAGACCATCCGCGCGATCCGCAAGGACGTGCTCGCCAAGTGCTACGGCGGTGACATCAGCCGCAAGCGCAAGCTGCTGGAGAAGCAGAAGGAAGGCAAGAAGCGGATGAAGATGGTCGGCCGGGTCGAGGTGCCGCAGGAAGCCTTCATCGCCGCGCTGTCCTCCGACTCCGGCGACGGCAAGGCCGCCGGCAAGAAGTAGTCACGCCGCCGAGGTCCTGGCCCGCATCGCCGACCCGGACCTGCGGGCCCGCCGTCTCCTCGTCGTCGGCCCCTCCAGGCGCTCGATGACGCCGCCCGGTGGCGGGCTGCCGGGTGTGGGCGGCGTGCCGGCGGAGATTTTTCGCCCTGCAGTCCTCGGCCGGCAACCCGGTCGCAGGGCCGTTGACCTGTGTGGACGCGCTCCCAGCCCAACCGACGCAGCCCTCCGGCATTGACGTCTGCCGTTCGTTTCCCGGTGAGTCGGTTTGGTTTTTCGGGCGGTCGGGAACTTAGCGGTCACGACAGGAAGCACACACACATCGTGTGTCGGACATTCTTAGAAGGAGGGCGACCGTGGAGCTCACCGTGTGGGGCATCATCACCGCCATCGTTGTTGGTCTCATCGTCGGGGCCCTGGGCCGCCTGGTCGTCCCGGGCCGGCAGAACATGCCGATCTGGCTGCACCTGCTGATCGGTGTGGGCGCGGCCCTGCTGGGCACGGTGTTGGCGCGGGCGATGGGTATCGCGACCGAGACCGCCGGCATCGACTGGACTGAGCTGCTGGTGCAGGTCGTCGTGGCTGCCATTGCCGTCGCGCTTGTCGCCGGCGTGGGTGGTCGCCGCCGAGTCACCCGGTAACACAAGCACCACCGCGTACCACAGCAACCTTCGATGGGCGCCCGGCCGACAGGTCGGGCGCCCATCGGCGTTGCTGCCCGTCGGGGGCCAATCCCTCGACTCCACTCGGTGATCGACTCGGCATCCGTGAAATCGGGGTGTCCCCGGCACCGGGACACCCCGATCTCATGAATCCCGTGTTGATCAAAGCGTCTTCGGCGGCCGCCCGCGCGCATCGAAGTCGGTTTGAGTTTTCGGGCAGTCGGGAACTTAGCGGTCACGACAGGAAGCACACACATCTGTGTGTCAGACATTCTTAGAAGGAGAGCGACCGTGGAGCTCACCGTGTGGGGCATCATCACCGCCATCGTTGTTGGTCTCATCGTCGGAGCGCTCGGCCGCCTGGTCGTCCCGGGCCGGCAGAACATGCCGATCTGGCTGCACCTGCTGATCGGTGTCGGCGCGGCCCTGCTGGGCACGGTGCTGGCGCGGGCGATCGGTATCGCGACCGAGACCGCCGGCATCGACTGGGCCGAGCTGCTGGTGCAGGTGGTCGTCGCAGCCATCGCCGTCGCGCTCGTCGCCGGCGTGGGTCGCCGCCGCAGCGTCACCCGGTAACGAGCCACGCGGCGCCAGCCGGCAGCGAGTGCCAGCCGGTTACGAGCGCGCCAGCCGGTAACAACCTCGCATCAGCCGTACTACGAAAGAACGCCCGGCCCCCGGCCGGGCGTTCTTTCGTGGTGGAGTGCCCGAGTTCGCCCCGGCACCACGGCTCTCCCCGTCGATGTGCTGCGGTACCGTCGCCACGCTTCGCCGGTCTGCCCACTGTCGTAAAGGAATTCTTCGTACTAAGGTGCGGCGGAGAAGGTTAGTTCCAGGCGGCGCGAGGGGAGAAGTGGCGTGAACAGGTGGAAACGGCTGGCCCCGGTCACCGCCGTGGTGGCCTCGGTCGCGATGGTGCTGACCGGCTGCGGAGGCTCCGGCGAGGACGCGGCCGACGACAGCAAGCTCACGGTATGGATGATGGGCGAGGGCGGCGACGCGCAGAACGCCTTCCTCGACTCGGTCGAGGCGGAGTTCCGGCAGAAGCACCCCGACACCGACGTGGTGGTGCAGTACATCCCCTGGCTCGAAGCGCCCAAGAAGTTCCAGGCGGCGCTCGCCGGCGGTGAGGGACCGGACATCACCGAGTTGGGCAACACCGAGACTCAGGGCTGGGCGGCCCAGGAAGCGCTCGCCGACGTCAGCGGCCGGATGGGCGGCTGGGCAGAGGGCAAGGACCTGCTGCCCGACCTCGTGAAGAACGCGCAGCTCGACGGCAAGCAGTACGGCGTGCCCTGGTACGCGGGCGTGCGAGCGATCTACTACCGCACCGACTGGTTCGCCGAAGCGGGCGTGCAGCCGCCGAAGACCTGGGACGACCTGGTCAGCGTGGCCAAGGCCGTGCAGGCGAAGAAGAAGGGCACCTACGGCATCGCCCTGCCGGGCAACTCCGAGCTGCCCTTCTACTCGTTCCTCTGGGGTGCCGGTGGCGAGATCGCCAGCAACCAGGGCGGCGCCTGGAAGTCCGGCTACACCACTCCCGAGGCGCAGCGGGCCGTGAAGTTCTGGACCGACCTGGTGACGGTCCACAAGGTGGCCCCACCGGCCGCGGCCGGTTGGAACGAGATCGACGCGCGTACCCAGTTCGCCACCGGTAAAGCCGCGATGGCCTTCGCCGGCAGCTGGCAGCAGGCCGCCATCAAGAAGGACAACCCCGAGATCGAGAAGGTCTGGGGTACGTTCCCGATCCCCGGCCCGGACGGCAAGGCCGCGCCCGCCTTCGCAGGTGGCTCGGACGTGGCGATCTGGAAGGACAGCGAGCGTCAGGACCTGGCCTGGGACTACCTGACGGTGCTGCTGAACAAGAAGAACGCGCAGAGCTTCGCGAGCAGCCTCGGCTTCTTCCCGGTCTACCAGGATCTGGTCGCCGGTGACACGTACGCCAACGACAAGGTGATGGCCGCGTTCGCCACCACAATGCAGAACACCAAGCTCACGCCGCTCACCCCGAAGTGGGTGGAGGTCAGCCGGACCAAGACGGTGACCCAGGCGATGAACAGCTCGGTCATGAAGGGCCAGAAGACGGTCGAGAAGGCCACCGCCGACGCGGCCGCCGAGATGGAAGGCATTCTGAACAGCAAGTGAGCCTCCTGACGAAGACCTCGGAGACGTCCGCCGCGCGGGAGACCCCCGCGCGGCGGCGTCGCCGGGTGGACCGCCTGCCCTACCTGCTGCTCCTGCCCGCCCTGGTGATCATCGGGGTGTTGCTGCTCTGGCCGCTCGGCCAGGTGGTGACGATGTCCTTCTACCGGCTCAACAGCGTGCGGCAGTTGCGCGGCGACCGGGAGTGGCCCTGGGTGGGTCTCGGCAACTACATCGAGATCCTCACCGATCCGTTCTTCCTGACGGTGCTGCGCAACACCGTCCTGTTCGCGGCGGCAAACGTGCTGCTCACGATGGTGCTCGGCACCCTTGTCGGGCTGCTGCTCAACCGGCTCGGCCGAAAGATGGCCACCTTCGTGGCCAGTTGCGTGATGCTGGCGTGGGCCACCCCGGCGTTGACCGGCACCATCGTCTGGAAGTGGATCTTCGACGATACGAGTGGCCTGGTCACCTGGCTGTTCAACGCGCTGCCGGACGGGCTCTCCAACGCCCTGTTCGGCCGCAGTGACTGGACCGGCTACGGCTGGTTCAACTCGCCGCTGCTGTTCTTCGCCATCCTCACCCTTGTGGTGGTCTGGCACTCGTTCCCGTTCATCGCGGTGAGCGTGCTCGCCGGCCTGAAGAGCGTGCCGAGTGAGCTGCACGAGGCGGCCCGGGTGGACGGCGCGAGCCCGTGGCGGGTCTTCTGGAAGATCACGTTCCCGCTGCTGCGCCCGGTCTTCGGGATCCTGATCGTGCTCTCCACCATCTGGGACTTCAAGGTCTTCACCCAGCAGTTCGTGTTGGCCGGCGGCACCCAGGACCGGCCGACGTTCATGCTCTCCATCTACTCGTACGCCGAGGCGTTCTCACCACCTCCGAAGTACGGCCTCGGCGCGGCCATCGCGGTGATCCTCACGCTGATCCTGCTCGTCGTCACCGGCTTCTACGTACGGATGGTGCTCAGGCAGGAGGACGAGTCGTGAAAAAGATCGCCCTGAACGGCGCCGGGCTGCTGGTCGCGCTCTTCGCGGCCTTCCCGGTCTACTGGATGATCTCCACCTCGCTCAAGCCGAGCAGCGAGATCTTCTCGTCCACCCCGCAGCCGGTGCCGGCCCATCCGACGCTCGCGCACTACCGGGAGATCCTGACCGGCAACCTCATCCCCGGCGTGAGCTTCCTCGACTTCTTCCTCAACAGCGCGCTGGTGGCGGTCGCGACGGTGCTGCTCAGTGGCCTGGTCGCCCTGCTCGCCGCGACCGCGGTGGCCCGCTTCCGGTTCAAGCTGCGGACCAGCTTCCTGATCATGCTGCTGGTGGTGCAGATGATCCCGCTGGAAGCGCTCGTCATCCCGCTCTTCCTGATGATCCAGCGGCTCGGGCTCTACAACACGCTGCCCAGCCTGATCCTCACGTACCTGGGCTTCTCGCTGCCGTTCGCGGTCTGGATGCTGCGCGGCTTCGTCGCCGCGGTCCCCAAGGAGTTGGAGGAGGCGGCGGCCATCGACGGGGCCAGCCGGGCACAGACGTTCCGGCTCGTGCTGTTCCCGCTCGTCGCGCCCGGCCTGGTGGCCACCAGCATCTTCTCGTTCATCACCGCGTGGAACGAGCTGATCTTCGCGTTGACGTTCATCAACGACCAGAGCCGCTACACGCTGCCGGTGGCGATGACGTTCTTCTTCGGTCGCGACGACACCAACTGGGGTCCGGTCATGGCCGCCTCCACCCTGTTCACCCTGCCGGTCATCATCTTCTTCCTGCTGGTGCAGCGGCGAATGGTCTCCGGTCTGGTGGCCGGAGCCGTCAAGGGCTGACCCCGTGCCGCCGGATCTGGCCGTGGCCGGACCGCCACTAGGCTGGCGGCCATGACGGGCAGGGTGGCAGCGGTGAACCTCGGCATCGTGACCGAGGCGGCATGGGCCGGCGACGCGAGCGGTCGCAGCGGCATCGACAAGCGTCCGGTCGACGGGCCTGTGTTGATCAGTGTCGACGGGGTGGCCGGCGACTTCATCGCCGAGCGGGCCCATCACGGTGGCCCCGACCAGGCGGTCTACGCCTACGCGGAGGAGGACGCCGCGTGGTGGGCGGCCGACCTGGGCCGTGCCATCGGGCCGGGTGGCTTCGGTGAGAACCTGTCCACGTACGCGGTCGACGTGACGGGCGCGGTGATCGGCGAGAAGTGGCAGGTCGGCTCCGCCCTGCTCCAGGTCACCAAGCCTCGGACGCCCTGTACCACCTTCGCCGGATTCTGGGGCGTGCCGGATCTGATCCGGCGATTCACGGTGCGGGCCACGCCGGGGGCGTACCTGCGGGTGCTGCGCGACGGTGAGGTCGGCGCCGGTGACCCGGTGGAGGTGGTGGAGCGGCCCGCGCACGGGGTGACAATCGGCGAGGTGTTCCGGGCGACAAGCCTGGAGCCGGAGCTGCTGCCCCGCGTGCTGGACGCGGACGACCTGCCGGAGCCGATCCTGGAAAAGGTCCGCCGCCGCCTCGCCTCGCGCGGCTGACGCACGTCCGCCAGTGTGGCGGCGGCCGCAGTTGTAAGGAAGGGCCCCCTGTTATGCAAAAAGCGATAACAGGGGGCCCTTCCTTACGTCGTCAGCGGAGCCAGGGGACGCTGCGGTCGAGCAGACCGCGCTCCTTGAGCTCCTTGCGCAGCGGGATCTCGTCGTCGACGTACCCGTCCCAGTTGATGCCCCAGTAGTTGGCGGTGTGGGTGCCCTCGCCGATCAGCTGGCGCTGCACCGGGGTGCGGTTCTGGTACCACTCGCCGTTCACGTCGGGGTGCAGCTCGTCAAGCGGACGGATCCACCGGTAGGTGTAGCCGACGAACAGCATCTTGCGCGTGATCGTCGACAGGTTCGTCGACCGCGAGTGCCACTGCCGGCGGTCGAAGATGAAGGCGTCGCCCGGGTTGGCGGTGATCTCCACCGTGCCCTCCGGATCGGGGTTGTGCACGCTCAGGTCCTTGGGCCGGTCCAGCGAGTTCCACAGGTGGCTGCCCGGGATGACCTTGGTGGCGCCGCGGCCGGTCTCGGAGAGGTCGGAGAGCACGTACGCGACCTTGAGCGAGAACATCGGCCGGGGCAGGTTCGGGTCCATCGTCTCCGGGTCGGAGTTCTGGCGGTACCCGTCCTGGTGCCAACCCCAGTACGGCTTCTCCGGCTCGGCGGCCGGCGGGGTGACGTCCAGGTGGTTGTGGTGGGTGTAGATGTTCCAGCCGGCCAGCCCCCACATGTACGGGAAGGCGATCGGGTGGGTGAGCAGCTCACCGAAGAGCTCGTCGCGCTCCAGGAAGCCCAGCAGGTGCAGGGTGCCGTCCTTCTTGGTGGTGCCCTTGGCCTGCTCCTCCGCGTAGACGCGGTCGACCGCCGCCTCCAGCGCCGCCCGGTGGTCCTCCGTCAGGACGTTGCGCAGCAGGAGGAACCCCTGCTCATGGAACTCCTTGCGGTCAGTGTCGCTGATCGGTTCGTAGCCGGTCCGGTCGCCGTAATCGAACACCGCGTCGTACCCCTCCCCATGAGGTGAATCTGTTTCTGGCACAGGCCGCCGATCGTAACGCGGGTGTCCCGGCGGTGGGAGGGCGAGCGACGGGAAGTGCACCGGCGCCCGGACGGCTTGCAGCGAGGTGGGTGCCGAGAGTCACATTGGCGTTGCCGGCAGCAGGTATTGCGGGGATTTGCCCGATTGTGCGGTCACTGCCGGTAAAGAGATCCGGGAACTCACCCCTCGGTGAACACCTCGGCCACGACCTGACCGGTCGGGCCCTGCTCGCCGGACGTCCGACCCCAGGTGCCGTTGCGGGCCGTCCACTCCTGGTCGCCGAAGCGGACCCGCTTCACGCCGTGGTCCTGGGCGTGCGACACCAGCCAGTGCGCGTACCGCCAGCCGTCACGCTGGTCGCCCGCCGTCACCGTCAGCCCGATCTGGTCCGCCGGGTCGGTGCCCGATACACCCCAGTCCAACACCAGGTTGCGGGTCAGCTGCGCGGCCGCCGCCGCGCCGAACATCACCGGGGTACGCCCGACAGTGCAGGCCACCGCGCTCGTGACGTCGCCGAGCAGCGCCTTGCTGAGCACCTCGGACTCGTCGGCCCACTTCTGGTAAGCCTCGGGAAACGCCGAGCGCTGCACCCGCTGGGCGGCGTCGGTGACCCGCATCTCCTCCCAGCCGCGCACCTTCTTCAGCGCCGCGTAGAAACGGTTCGCCGCGTAGCGCTGGTCCCGGATCTGCGCCGGAGTGCCCCAACCCTGGCTCGGGCGCTGCTGGAACAGGCCCACCGAGTCGCGGTCACCGTCGGCGAGGTTGCGCAGCCCCGACTCCTGGTACGCGGTTGCCAGCGCGACCACCACGGCCCGCTCGGGCATCCCGCGCTGGGCGCCGATCGCCGCGATCGTCGCCGCGTTGGCCATCTGGTCGGCGTCAAGCACGACCCGGCCGTCGGCCTGGACCGTGCAGGTCCGGCCCGCCAGCGGCAGCCGCAGTCGATCCCCGGCCTGCCGGACCACGACCCAGATCGCGATCACGGCGACGAGGATGAGCACCACACCACCCGACACGGCTGCCCGAGTCCGCACTCACACCCCCAGATTCGACAGTCCGACAAGCGTACGTCCCCGTTGACGCCGTCCGGGCCGTCCGGGCCGTCCGACCGGTTCCCGCCCCGGAGTGGAGAACGTCGAAGTGACGTTCCCCGCGTTCACCAGGACAAACCGCTACTCGGCGGCCGGCACCCAGGCGGCGTCCCGCTTCTCCCGGAAGGCCATGATCCCCTCGCGTCCCTCGTCGGAGAGGAAGAAGCCCGTCGACAGGGCGGAGAGGCGGGCCAGCTCGTCGCGCAGCTCGGCGGTGCCCGGCCGGCGCAGCAGGTCCTTCGCCCCGGCCAGCGCCCGGGGCGCGCCGCGCACGAGCGAGTCGCAGTACCGGGCCACCGAGGCGTCCAGATCGTCGGCCGGCACGGCAGCCGTGACCAGGCCGATCTCGGCGGCCCGCCGGCCGTCGAAGGTGTCGCCGGTCAGGTACAGCTCGGCGGCGGCACGCGGGTGCAGCCGGGGCAGCACAGTCGCCGAGATCACCGCAGGGATCACGCCGATCCGTACCTCGGTGAAGGCGAACGTCGCCTCCTCGGCGCACACCGCCAGGTCGGCGGCCGCGATCAGACCCAGCCCGCCCGCCCGGGCCGGACCGGAGACCTTTGCCAGCACCGGCTTCGGGCACTCCCACAGGGCGGTGAGCACGTCGCCGAGCATCGCCGCGGGCACCGTCCCACTGGCGTACGCCATGGCGGTCTCCTTGAGATCCGCCCCGGAGCAGAAGACCGGCCCGGTGTGGTCGAGCACGATCACCCGAACCGTGTCGTCCGCGACCGCGTCGGCCAGGCCGGTCAGCAACTGGGTCATCAGAGCCGTGGAGAGCGCGTTGCGGTTGTGCGGACTGTCGAGGGTGAGGGTGGTCACCCCACGGGCCGTGGCGACACGCACGAGGACGTCGGGAGAGGTCATGCCGGGCACACTAGTGGCCATGCCCGGCGTCCTTCCAGATGGTGAGACCGTCCCCGTCGACGGATCTCTGCCCGCCACCGTCACCAGCGCTGTCGGTGCGCGCGGTTTCGGCGTGTACGTGCACGTCCCGTTCTGCGCCAGCCGCTGCGGCTACTGCGACTTCAACACGTACACGGCCGCCGAGCTGGGCGGAGGGGCCAGCCGCGAGGGTTACGCCGACACTGTGCTCGCCGAGTTGGCGCTCGCCGCCCGGGTGCTCGGCGACAGCCCGCCGCCCCGGGTCGACACGGTCTTCGTCGGCGGCGGCACGCCCACCCTGCTGCCCGCCGACGACCTGGCCCGCATCCTGGACGGCATCGACCGCACCTGGGGGCTGGCCGCCGACGCCGAGGTGAGCACCGAGGCCAACCCGGAATCGGTCACCCCGGAATCGTTGAAGCTGCTGCGCAACGCCGGCTACACCCGGATCTCGCTGGGCATGCAGTCCGCCTCCCCGGGCGTGCTGGCGATCCTGGACCGCAAACACAGCGCCGGCCGGGCCACCGCCGCAGCCCTGGAAGCCCGCGACGCCGGCTTCGAGCACGTCAACCTGGACCTGATCTACGGCACGCCGGGGGAGCGGGCCGAGGACTTCGCCGCCTCGCTGGAGCAGGTCGTGGCCGCCGGGGTGGACCACGTCAGCGCGTACGCCCTCATCGTGGAGGACGGCACCCGACTGGCCGCGCGGATGCGGCGCGGCGAGCTGGCGTACCCAAGTGACGACGTGGCAGCGGACCGCTACCTGGCCGCGGAGGCCGCCCTCGACGCGGCCGGCCTGTCCTGGTACGAGGTGTCCAACTGGGCCCGCACCGACGACGCCCGGTGCCGGCACAACCTGCTGTACTGGACCGGCGCGGACTGGTGGGGGCTCGGCCCCGGAGCGCACAGTCACGTCGGCGGAGTGCGCTGGTGGAACGTGAAGCACCCCACGACGTACGCCCAGCGGTTGGCCGCCGGCGAGTCACCCGGCCTGGCCCGTGAGGTGCTCACCGCCGACGAGGCGCACATGGAGGACGTGATGCTGCGGCTGCGGCTGGCAAGCGGCCTGCCGCTGTCGGTGCTCGACGCCGCAGGCCGGGCCGGCGCCGACCGTGCGCTTGCCGACGGACTGCTGACCGCCGACGACTACGCGGCCGGTCGGGCGGTGCTCACCCTGCGCGGCCGGCTGCTCGCCGACGCCGTGGTCCGTGACCTGCTGCCCTGAAAGAACCGGCGCGCCGCCCCGGCCGACGCGCTGCCCCGGCCGACGCGCTGCCCCGGCCGACGCGCTGCCCCGGCCGGCGACGGTGCGCCGGACCGGCCGGGGGAGCGGCCGGCCCGGATCACTTGATGAAGTTGGCCGACATCGGGTAGCGGTAGGACGCGCCCTCGTTGGCCTTCATGCCGGCGATGATCCCGAACAGGATCTGGATCACCACTACCGCGATGCTGGGCAGGAAGAGCAGGCACCAGCTCACGAAGAGCAGCACGAACGCGATGATCGACCAGAGGATCTGGAAGTTGAGCGCGGCCAGGGCCTGCGCCCGTACGGTCGGCGACTGGTTGCCGCGGACCAGGTAGGCGATGAGCGGGGCCACGAAGCCCAGCGGACCGAAGCTGATCAGCGCGCCGGCGGCACCGCCGAAGTGCGCGACAAGCGCCCAGGTCTTGTCCTCGTTGTTGGCGTAGCCGCCGCCGGGGGCGCCGTATGCGCCGCCCGTCGGATAGCCGCCGGTGGGGCCACCCGGCGGGTAGCCACCGGGCGGGGGATAGCCGCCACCTGGGGGATAGTCGCCGGGCGGGGGATACCCACCCGGCGGAGGGTAGCCACCTGACGGCGGTTGGTCACCGGTGGGCGGCGGATAACCGCCGGCCGGGGGATAGCCGCCCGAGCCAGGTGCCCCGGACAGTGGTGCGGTGGGCGGCTCGGCCGAGTAGGGCGAGCCGGGGGCCGCCGGCGGGGAGGTCGGCTCCGGCGGATAGCCGCCAGGGTCTCCCGCGCCGGGTGGGCGAGGTGGTTCAGTCATGGTGTCACGGTAGGGGTGGCGGGCAACGCCGCACCAGAGCGACACCGCCGAGCCGACAGGCTGAACGGCCAACAGGGTACGAACAGCGACGCCCTTGATCATCGCGTCGGCGGGCGCGCCGACGTAGACTGGCACTCGTTACAGTCGAGTGCCAGGCGGCCCACCGGCCCCGTTCGGGTCGGTGGCCGACGTGCGACAGGAGGTGCGGAGGATGGGTCTGGACGACCGGAAGCTCGCCGTGCTCCGCGCCATCGTCGAGGACTACGTCTCCACGCAGGAGCCGGTCGGCAGCAAGGCGCTGGTCGAGCGTCACCAGCTCGGTGTCTCCCCGGCCACGGTCCGCAACGACATGGCCGTGCTGGAGGAAGAGGGCTACATCCGGCAGCCGCACACCAGCGCCGGGCGGGTGCCCACCGACCGTGGCTACCGGCTGTTCGTCGACAGGCTGTCCCGCGTCAAGCCGCTCAGCCCGGCCGAGCGCCGGGCCATCGAGCGGTTCCTTGTGGGCGCTGTCGACCTCGATGACGTGGTGCACCGCACAGTCCGGCTGCTCGCCCAGCTGACCCGCCAGGTGGCCGTCGTGCAGTACCCGAGCCTGGCCCGCTCCTCGGTGCGGCACCTCGAACTGGTGCCGATCTCCACCACCCGGCTGATGCTCGTCATGATCGCCGACACCGGCCGTGTCGAGCAGCGGCTCGTGGAGCTGCCCGGTCCGGTGCCCGCCGACGACGTCACCGACCTGCGCCGGATGATCAACGAAAAGCTCGCCGGTGAGCGGCTGTCCGACACCCCGCCGCTGGTGCAGGCGCTGGTCGAGGAGGTGCCGGCCGAGCTGCGTCCGGCAATGGCCACCCTCGCCTCCGTCCTGCTGGAGACGCTCGTCGAGCGGCACGAGGAACGCATCGCGCTTGCCGGCACCGCAAACCTCACCCGGGGCGGCCTGCTCGACTTCCAGGGCTCACTGAGGCCGATCCTCGAAGCCCTGGAAGAGGAGGTCGTGCTGCTCAAGCTCATCGGCGAGACCGAGCCGAGCACGACCCGGGTGCTGATCGGCGACGAGAACGAGTTCGACAACCTGCGCGCCGCCTCGGTGGTGAGCACGGGATACGGCCCGGGCAGCACAATCGTCGGCGGTCTCGGGGTGCTGGGGCCGACCCGGATGGACTACCCCGGCACCATCGCCACGGTGCGCGCCGTGGCACGCTACGTGGGCGAGCTGCTGGCCCAGAACTGACAAGTCAGGGCCGACGGCCGGCTGCGGCCGCCGGTCGGCGCAACGCGAGACGAACATGAGGACACGGAACGCAGTGGCCAGGGACTACTACGGCATCCTCGGTGTCAGCCGGGAAGCCTCCGATGACGAGATCAAGCGCGCCTACCGCAAGTTGGCGCGCCAGTTCCACCCGGACGTCAATCCGGACCCGGAGGCTCAGGAGAAGTTCAAGGACATCAACGCCGCGTACGAGGTCCTCTCGGACGACCGCAAGCGGCAGATCGTCGACCTGGGTGGCGACCCGCTCGCCCCGGGCGGCGGTGGCGCCGGCGGTCCGGGTGGCCCGGGCGGGGCCGGCCCGTTCGTCGGATTCCAGGACATCATGGACGCGTTCTTCGGCGGCGCGGCGGGCGGTGCCCGTGGCCCCCGCCCACGGACCCGTCCGGGCTCCGACGCGATCCTGCGACTCGAACTGGACCTGCACGAGACGGCGTTCGGCGTCGAGGCCCCGATCACCGTCGACACGGCTGTGCTCTGCACCACCTGCTCGGGCGCCGGCACGGCAGCCGGCACCCACCTGGCCACCTGCGAGGCGTGCGCCGGTCGGGGCGAGGTGCAGTCGGTGCAGCGCACCTTCCTCGGCCAGGTGGTCTCCGCCCGGCCGTGCACCGTCTGCCAGGGCTACGGCACCACGATCCCGCACCCCTGCCCCACCTGCGCCGGCGACGGCCGGGTGCGTACCCGACGCTCGCTGACCGTCAAGATCCCGGCCGGCGTCGAGGACGGCATGCGGATTCGCCTCGCCCAGCAGGGTGAGGTCGGCCCCGGCGGTGGCACCGCCGGTGACCTCTACGTCGAGATCCACGAGCGGCCACACGACGTCTACTCGCGCAAGGGTGACGACCTGCACTGCCGGGTCACCGTGCCGATGACCGCCGCCGCCCTGGGCACCCGCCTCACCATCAAGACCCTCGACAGCGAGGAGACCGTCGACGTCAAGGCCGGCACCCAGCCGGCCAGCACGCTGCGGTTGCGCGCCCGTGGTGTGCCGCACCTGCGCGGCACCGGCCGGGGCGACCTCTACGTGCACCTCGACGTCCGGACGCCGACCAAGCTCGACCCGGACCAGGAGCGAATGCTGCGCGACTTCGCCAAGACCCGGGGTGAGGAGGTCGCCGAGCTGACCAAGCAGGGCGGCTTCTTCTCCCGGATGCGCGACGCGTTCAACGGGCACGCCTGAGGTGTCCGCGCCGCTGTTCCTGGTCGAGGCGCTGCCCACCGGCGACGCGCTGATCCTGGACGGCCCGGAGGGGCACCACGCCGCCACAGTGCAGCGGCTGCGCGTCGGCGAGGAGTTGCTGCTCGCCGACGGTCGAGGCGGCACGGCCGCCGCCGTGGTCACCGCCGTCGGCAGGGGCGTCCTGGAGGTCGCCGTCACCTCCCGGGGGTACGCGGACGCGCCCGTACCCCGGCTGGTGACAGTGCAGGGCATCGCCAAGGGCGACCGAGGTGAGCTGGCAGTGCAGGCGATGACCGAGGTCGGTGTGGACGAGATCGTGCCCTGGGCGGCGTCCCGTTCGGTGACCCAGTGGCGTGGCGACCGGGGCGTACGCGCCCGGGAGAAGTGGGTGGCCACCGCGCGGGAGGCAGCCAAGCAGGCACGCCGACCCTGGTTGCCGGTCGTGGCCGGGGCGCCGGACGAGTCCACGGCGACGGTGGCCCGCCGGATCGCCGGTGCCGCCGCCGGGTTCGTCCTGCACGAGGAGGCCGAGGAACGGCTCACCACCGCCGACCTGCCCAGCGTCGGGGAGATCGTGCTTGTCGTCGGCCCGGAAGGCGGCATCGATTCCGCCGAGCTGACAGCGTTCCGGGCAGCCGGCGGCCGACCGGTACGGCTAGGTGCGGAGGTGCTGCGCACCTCCACCGCGGGCGTGGCCGCGCTCAGTGTGCTCGCCACACGCCTCGGCCGCTGGTAGCCCGACCTTCACACCCGAAGGGCAGCAGGTGGAGTAGCTCGGCGCCTGCCGGTCAGTGGCCGGGTTGGTCAGCTGCGCAGGTAGGACGCGCCGTTGAGGTCGATGATGGTGCCCGAGGCCCACTCCGCCTCCGGCGACGCCAGCCAGTGCACGGCCGCGGCGATCTCCTCCGGCCGGGCCACCCGGTCGAACGGGCTCTGCGCCCGGATCGCCGCGCCGCTCTCGCCGCGAAGGTGCTCGGTGGTCATGTCGGTCGCCACGAAACCCGGCGCGACGGTGGCGACGGCGATCCCGTACGGCGCGAGCGCCACGGCGAGGGACTGACCCAGCGCGTTCAGCCCTGCCTTGCTGGCACCGTACGCCGGCTGGTGCGGCTCGCCCCGGAACGCGCCCCGCGACGACACGTTGACGATCCGACCGCCGCGCTCGCGCATGTGCTGGGCGGCGCACCAGGTGACGTTGCCGGCGCCTGTCAGGTTGGTCTCCAGCACCTGCCGCCAGCGCCGCTGCCACTCCTCGTAGGAGGTGCCGAAGATCGGGTGCGGGTCGTCCCGGTCGCCGTACATCCCGGCGTTGTTGACCAGGACGTCCAGCCCGCCGAGCTGCTCGGCGGCCCGGTCGACCATGGCCCGGACGGCGTCCGGGTCGGTGAGGTCCGCGCGGACCACCACGTGCCCCGTACCCGGTAGTTGCGCGCGCAGTTCCTCGGCCGCGGCGGCGGAGTCGCGGTGGTGGATCGCCACCCGGTCGCCGCCGGCCGCGAACGCCGTCGCCACCGCCCTGCCGATGCCACGCGAAGAACCGGTCACCAGTACCGCCCGAGCCGTCATGGCGGCCATCCTGCCCCAGGAGCCCCGTGTGCCCCGAGCGGCCCCTTCCTTACACTGCCCCGATGGGATCCGACTGCCTGTTCTGCCGCATCGTCGCCGGGGAGATCCCGGCCACAGTGGTCCGGGAAACCGCCACGACGCTCGCCTTCCGTGACATCGATCCGAAGGCGCCGGTGCACGTACTCGTCATTCCGAAGGAGCACTACGCCGACGTCGCCACCCTGGGGCAGGGCGACCCCGGGCTGGCCGGTGAGGTGCTGGCCACGGCCGCCGCGGTGGCCGAGGACGAGGGCCTGCTCGGCGACGGATTCCGGCTGATGTTCAACACCGGGACGTACGGCGGGCAGGAGGTGTTCCACGTGCACGCGCACCTGCTCGGCGGTGCGCCGCTCGGCCCGATGCTCGCGCGGAGCCTGGCGTGACATCCGGCCCCGGCGCGCACGACCGGTTGGACCGGCTGGTCCGGCGGGTGCAGGCCGATGCCCGGGTGCCTGCGGTGTCGGCCGCGCTGCACAGGGTCGACCGGCCGCTGTGGACCCGCACCGTCGGCGGCACCGGCACCGACAGCGCGCTGGGGCCGCGTACCCAGTTCCGGATCGGCTCGGTCACCAAGACCTTCACGGCGGTGCTCACCCTCCAGTGCCGCGACGACGGCCTGCTCGACCTGGATGATCCGGTCGGTCGGCACCTGGAGCTGCCCGCGCACGGTGAGCTGACCGTACGACGGCTGCTGTCGCACACCGGTGGCCTGCAACGTGAGCCGTTCGGTGACGTCTGGGACACCTTGGCCGCACCCGACGCGGAGCGGCTGGTGGCCGAGCTGGCCCGGGCCGAGCGTGTCCTGCCGTCGGGCCGCCGGTTCCACTACTCAAACCTCGGGATGGCCGTACTCGGCCTGCTTGTCGCCCGGCTGCGCGGCGGCAGTTGGGCGGAGGTGCTCACCGAGCGGGTACTGACGCCGCTCGGGCTCACCGACACCACGGTGACGCCCCTGGAGGCGGCAGCGACAGGGTTCCTTGTCGACGCGTACTCCGACGAGGCCCACCCCGAGCCGCCGACCGACTTCGGCGCGGTCGGCCCCGCCGCCCAGCTCTGGAGCACCGCTACCGACATGGCCCGCTGGGCGGCGTTCCTCGCCGACCCGGCGGCGCTCGACCCTTCCGGTGCGGTGCTCGCCCCGGGCACCCTCGACGAGATGCGCTGGCCGCTTACCACTACCGACGAGACGCTCTGGGCTGCCGGCTTCGGGCTCGGGCTGATCCTCATCCCGCAGGGCGAGCGGGTGGTGCACGTGGGGCACGACGGCGCGATGCCCGGGTTCCTGGCAGCCGTGTACGGCCGCCGGGGCGGCGACGGCACACCAGGCGCGATGGGCGCCGCCGTGCTCGGCTCCTCCGGAACGGCGACGGAACTGCTCGACCTGCCGCACCGGCTGCTCGCCGAGGCCGTCGAGCACGACCCGGCCGAGATCGAGCCCTGGCGGCCCGGCGCACCCGCCCCGGCGGCCCTGCGAGGTGTGCTGGGTCGCTGGTGGGGCGAGGGCTTCGAGTACGTCTTCTCCTGGCACGACGGCACACTGCGGGCGCGCGGGGCAGGCGACCCGGCGGGGCGCCCACCTGCGGTCTTCGCCCCGTTGCCGGACCGGCCGGACGTGTTCCGGACCGTGTCGGGCCGGGAGGTGGGTGAGCTGTTGAGGCTGACCCGGGACGACGCCGGAACGGTGGTCCGGATGCACTGGGCGACCTACCGGTTCACCCGCCATCAGGAGACCTTCGACAGGTACGACTTCCGTGCCGGCGGTTGATCGCGGCCAGCGGAAATGGGCGCGATGCGCTCCGCGTTGAACGGATACGATGGCTCCAACGTCCGCACGCCGTGCCAGCAGGGCCGGCGCCCGAGATCGAGAGCAGGTGCGCAGGGCCCTTCGGCCCAACTTATGACCGGCACCCCACCTCCCGGCGCTCCCCGGGTGCAGACCAGGATCACCGTGCCCGACCCCAAGATCATGGTCAATCTGCTCGGCGCGGGCGATGAGATCCTGCGACTCGTCGAGCGTTCGGTCACGAGTGACGTGCACGTGCGGGGCAACGAGATCACCATCACCGGCGCTCCCGCCGACAACGCCCTTGCTGAGCGGGTCTTCAGTGAGCTGCTCGAACTCATCGAGAAAGGCGAGACCCTGACCACAGACGCCGTCCGGCGTACCGTCGGCATGCTCGAGCAGGGCAGCGCCGAGCGGCCCGCCGAGGTCCTGACCCTCGACATCCTCTCCCGTCGCGGCCGCACCATCCGTCCCAAGACGCTCGGGCAGAAGCGCTACGTCGACGCGATCGACTCGCACACCATCGTCTTCGGCATCGGCCCGGCCGGCACCGGCAAGACCTACCTGGCGATGGCGAAGGCCGTCCAGGCGTTGCAGGCCAAGCAGGTCAACCGGATCATCCTGACCCGGCCGGCGGTCGAGGCGGGGGAGCGGCTGGGCTTCCTGCCCGGCACGCTCAACGAGAAGATCGACCCGTACCTGCGGCCGCTGTACGACGCGCTGCACGACATGCTCGACCCGGAGTCGATCCCGAAGCTGATGGCCGCCGGCACGATCGAGGTCGCGCCACTTGCCTACATGCGTGGCCGTACGCTCAACGACGCGTTCATCATCCTGGACGAGGCGCAGAACACGACGCCCGAGCAGATGAAGATGTTCCTCACCCGGCTCGGCTTCAACTCCAAGATCGTCGTGACCGGTGACATCACCCAGGTGGACCTTCCCGGCGGGACGAGCAGCGGCCTGCGGGTGGTTCGGGAGATCCTGGAAAACGTCGAGGACGTGCACTTCTCCCAGTTGTCCAGCTCCGACGTGGTCCGCCACCGGCTGGTGGGGGAGATCGTCGACGCGTACGCCCGCTGGGATGCCGAGCGGGAAACCCAGCAGGCGCAGGCCGTTCATGCCGTACCCGGGCGACCTGCCCAGGGCGGCCGTGCCGGCCGCCGCCGCTAAAGCAGAGGAAAGCAGTTGTCCATCGAGATCGCCAACGAGTCCGGTGCCGAGGTCGACACCGACGCCGTGCTCGCTGTCGCCAGGCACGCCCTCGACGAGATGGGGGTCAACCCCCTCGCTGAGTTGTCGGTGCTGCTTGTCGACATCGACTACATGACCGAGCTGAACCACCGCTGGATGGGTGGCGACGGCCCGACCGACGTGCTCGCCTTCCCGATGGACGAGGGAAGCGTCGACCACGGCCCGGGCGAGACCGCCCCCGCAGGCGGCGAGCCGGCGCTGCTCGGTGACATCGTGCTCTGCCCGGAGGTCGCGGCCAAGCAGGCGGCGACCGCCGGGCATGCCACGGCCGACGAGTTGCACCTGCTCACCGTGCACGGGGTGCTGCACCTGCTCGGCTACGACCACGCCGAGCCGGAGGAGGAGCGGGAGATGTTCGCGCTCCAGGCCCGACTGCTGGCGAGCTGGCGGTCGACCCGCAACCAGTGATGTCCACTTCGTTCCTTGCGGTCGGCCCTGCCGCCGGCCTTCCCGACCTGCAACTGATCTTCTTCGCGGCCGGCCTTGTGGTGCTTGCCGGTGTGATCGCGATGACCGAGGCGGCGCTCGCCGCTGTCTCCCCGGCGCGGGCAGCCGAGCTGGCCCGTGACGGCGTACGCGGTGCCCGCACCCTCCAGGTCGTGGCCGGCGACGTCGTCCGGCACCTCAACCTGCTCCTGCTGCTGCGGCTTCTCGCCGAGCTGACCGCGACGACGCTCGTGGCGTTGGTCGCTGTGGACAGCTTCGGCGCCGGCTGGCGTGCCGCGCTTGTCACCGCCGGCGCGATGGCAGTGGTCAGCTTCGTGGTGGTCGGTGTCGCTCCGCGCACCATCGGCCGGCAGCACGCGTACGCCGTGGGGCGTGCGGCGGCGCCGCTGGTCCGCTGGCTGGGCCGTGCGCTCAACCCGCTGGCGTCGCTGCTGATCCTGATCGGCAACGCGGTCACCCCGGGGCGCGGTTTCCCCGAGGGGCCGTTCGCCAGTCAGGTGGAGCTGCGTGAGCTTGTCGACCTCGCCGAGCAGCGCGGTGTCGTCGAGCACGGTGAACGCCAAATGATCCACTCGGTCTTCGCGCTCGGCGACACCATCGCCCGGGAGGTGATGGTTCCGCGTACCGAGATGGTGTGGATCGAGGAGGGCAAGACCCTCGAGCAGGCGCTGGCGCTCTTCCTGCGGTCCGGGTTCTCCCGCATCCCGGTGATCGGGGAGAGCGTCGACGACGTGCTGGGCGTGCTCTACCTCAAGGACCTGATCCGCCGGTCCCGAGGCGGCGACCCGGACGCCGAGCAGCTGCCGGTGGCCGAGCTGATGCGCCCGGCGACCTTCGTGCCGGAGTCCAAGCCTGTCGACGACCTTCTCTCGGAGATGCAGGCGGCCCGTAACCACCTGGTCATCGTGGTCGACGAATACGGCGGCACCGGCGGCCTGGTCACCATCGAGGACATCCTTGAGGAGATCGTCGGTGAGATCACCGACGAGTACGATGTCGAACGCCCGCCGGTCGAACGCCTCGGGGAATCCTCGGTGCGGGTCACAGCCCGCCTGCCTGTGGAGAACCTGGGCGAGATGTTCGACACCGACCTGCCCACGGACGAGGTGGAGACGGTCGGCGGTCTGCTCGCCCAGTCACTGGGGCGGGTGCCGATCCCCGGAGCGCAGGCCGAGGTGGCCGGCCTCCGGCTGATCGCCGAGGGCACCACGGGCCGACGCAACCGGATCGACACCGTCCTGGTCAGCAAGGTGGAGTCGGGTGACGAGCAGGACACCGCGGGGCGCGGCCAGCAGGCCGGCCCCGGGGACGACCCAGATCATTATCGAGACGAGGAGAGGCAACCCGCCGATGCCTGACACACCCGCCGCGCCCGCCGCCCGGCCCACCCCCGCCGCACCGGCGCCGCTGAGTGCCGAGGACGGCAAGCTCGTCGTCCTGGCCCGGGGAGCCCGTGGGCGGGTCGGTGCCGTGGAAGGTGCCGCGGTCCGGGACCAGGACGGCCGGACGTACGCGGCGGCCAGCGTCGCGTTGCCGTCGCTGACGCTCACCGCACTCCAGTTGGCTGTGGCGTCGGCTGTGGCGGCCGGGGCGAGCCGGCTGGAGGCGGCTGCGGTGGTGACCGAGGCGTCCACGCTTGACGGTGCCGGGCACGCCGCGGTACGTGACCTCGCTGTGGATGCGCCGATCCACGTGGCCGCGCCGGACGGCACCGTGTTGGGCACGGTGACCGAGTGAGCTCCGTACGGGATCCCGAGCCGCGCCCGTACCGGGCAGGGTTCGGCTGTTTCGTGGGCCGGCCCAACGCGGGCAAGTCCACGCTGACGAACGCCATCGTCGGCACCAAGATCGCGATCACCTCGAACAAGCCGCAGACCACCCGCCACGTCATCCGGGCGGTGCTGCACCGGCCGGAGTCGCAGCTGGTGCTCGTCGACACGCCGGGTCTGCACCGTCCCCGGACGTTGCTGGGTGAGCGTCTCAACGACCTGGTCCGGTCCACGTGGACGGAGGTCGACGTGATCGGTCTGTGCATCCCGGCCGACGAGCCGGTGGGTCGCGGTGACCGGTTCATCAGCGGTGAGCTTGCCGAGTTGAAGGCGACAGTGCTCGCGGTGGTCACCAAGACCGACCTGGTCGACAAGCGTCGGCTGGCCGAGCAGTTGCTCGCGGTAAGCGAGATGGGGGAGTTCGCCGAGATCGTGCCGGTGAGCGCCGTCTCCGGGCACCAGGTGGACACGCTCGTCGACGTGATGACGAGCTATCTGCCGCCGTCGCCGCAGCTCTACCCCGACGACATGCTCACCGACGATCCGGAGCAGGTGCTTGTCGCGGAACTGATCCGGGAGGCGGCCCTGGAGGGGGTCCGTGACGAACTGCCGCACTCCATCGCCGTGGTGGTGGAGGAGATGATCCCCGAGGGCCGGCTCACGAAGATCTACGCCGACCTGTATGTGGAGCGGCCCAGCCAGAAGGCGATCGTGCTCGGTCACAAGGCGAGCCGGCTCAAGGAGGTTGGCACCACCGCCCGCCGGCAGATCGAGGAGTTGCTGGGCACGCGCGTCTATCTGGACCTGCACGTCCGCGTTGCGAAGGACTGGCAGCGCGACCCGAAGCAGCTGCGCAAACTGGGGTTCTGACGACCGTTCGGTCAGCCCAGGCCGAGCCAGGGCTGACCGGGCGATGGGTGCGCCACCGGACAAAGTCGTTTTCGGTCGGGCGTATGGGATGATTCACGTTTGGTCGGGGCCCGTACCGTTTGGCGGCGACACCGCGAAGGGTAGGGGAGTACAACCCCCCGCTTCCCCGACCCAGATGCAGGCTGATGCGCAACCGGTATCTCGATCTGCTCCGTTTCCTGGCCATCGTCCGTGTTGTCGTCTACCACGTCACCGGATGGGCGTCCCTCACCCTCGTCTTCCCTGCCATGTCGGTGATGTTCGCGCTGGCCGGTTCGTTGATGGCCGCCTCACTCACCCGCTCCGGCCCGGCCGCTGTCGGTCGTCGGCTGCGCCGGCTGCTGCCGTCGCTGTGGGTGCTGGCGGTGGTCTTCGTGCCGGCCATGCTGTTCACCGGCCTGTCGCTGTCGCCCCGGGTGCTGCTGTGGCTGTTCCCGATCGCGGACCCGCCGGCAAACAACTGGGGTGCCCTTGCGCTGAGCGTCATCTGGTACCTGCGCGACTACCTGTGGTTCGTGCTCGCCTCGCCTATCGCGTTCTGGCTGTTCCGCAAGGCCCCGCTGCCGACACTGCTCGCCCCGTACCTGCTGCTGCTGGCGATCGAGGCCGGCATCTACCAGGCGCCCTCGCCGGTGCTGCGCGAGTTCGGGTTGTACTTCGGCGCCTGGATGCTCGGCTTCGCCCACCAGGCCGGCATGCTGCGACGGCTCGCCGGTCGCATCCTCTACCCGCTGGCGTCGGTTCTCGCGCTGGCCGGCGGGGCCTGGCTGGTCACCCATCCAGGCCCCCGGGGGTACGACCTCAACGACAACCACCTCGGTAACGCCCTCTGGTCGGCGGCGTTCATCCTTATCGCCCTGGGTCGCGGGCCGGCCGGGATGGCCTGGTTGGAGCGCAGCCGGCTGGCCGACCGGGCGGTGACGGTGGTCAACCGGCGGGCGCTCACCATCTACCTCTGGCACATGCCGTTCGTGGTTGCCCTCACCCCGCTGGTCGACGTCGTCGGCCGGTCCCACCAGGACCCGCTGGGGCTCGCCATCCGGGTGTTGCTGGTCTTCGTGCTGGTCGGGCTCGTCACTCTGGCCGTCGGCTGGGTCGAGGACGTCGCCGCCCGCCGCCGCCCGGAGTTGATCCCCGCCGGCTCGCCGCAACCGATCGAGCCGTCGAGCCGGCCCAGCGCAGGCCCGTCGATCCCGGCCGGCGCAGGCTCGGCAGGCCCGCCAACCGCAGGCCTGCCGAGCCCGGGGACCGCCGAGCCGACGGGTCGGTCGCCTGTCCCGCAGCCGCGCTCCGGCGCCGAGATCAACGCTGGCTGATCATGACGTTGCCGCTGCCTGTCGACCCGTCCAGCACCACCGACGAGTTCGGGTCGTTGACGACTGTGACCTCCGTCTCGCCGGAGCCGGTGCTGGTGCGGACGCGGTAGCTGCCGGAGGGCACCAGCAGCGTGGCGTTTCCGCTGGAGGTGTGCACCCGGGCCGAGACCTGCGTCTCCAACTCGATGGTGACGTTGCCCGAGCCGGCCTCGGCATCCGTGGCACCGCTGATCCTGCGGGCGTTGACGTTGCCGGACCCGGCACGCAGTCGTACCGACGTGCTGGCCTCGCTGAGCTCGATGTTGCCGGAGCCGGTCTCCACGTCGACCGCCCCGGAGACCCCGGCGACCCGCACCTCGCCCGAACCCCACCGCAGCTTCACCGCGCCGACCTGGCTCAAATCGACGTTGCCGGAGCCGCCCTCACCCTCCACGATCACGCCCGGCGGAGCGGTCACCTCGTAGGAGACGCTGCACCGGTTGCCGCAGTCGCTGTCGAGGATCAGTTCGCTGTCCTTGATCTCGTACCGCGCCTTGGGCTCGCCGCCCTGGTAACGCACCACCCGCTTGATCCGTACCTCGGTGTCCGGGCCGGTGCCCCGGACCACCACGTCGCCGGAGCCACCCCGTACCTGGATGTTGGTGATCTTCGCGGCTTCGGTGTCGTCGAAGTCGAGCCGCCGGAAGGCCAGGTTGTCGCACCCGGCGAGCAGGATGAGGGTGGTGGCTAACCCCAATGAGACGGCCGTGGTGGTGCGGCGGCGAGGGGCAGCGATGATCCGTTGTGGTGCCATGGCGAGGACGCTACGGCCGGTGACCCGCCCTCCGCATCGGGGTTCGTCCGCGCTTCCACCCCGAACCAACCCTGATTTCGCACCCCGAGGGAGAATGGCCCGATGGCCGGGTATCGCCGACAGCTCTACCGCGACGACGCGGTGGTGCTGCGTGTGCAGAAACTCGGCGAGTCCGACCGGATCATCACACTGCTCACTCGCCGGCACGGCCGACTGCGCGCCGTGGCCCGGGGCGTCCGGCGCACCACAAGCAAGTTCGGCGCCCGACTGGAGCCGTTCGGCCACGTCGACCTCCAACTCGCCGGTGACCCCAAGGGCAACCACGGCAGTTCGCTGCACACCGTCAGCCAGGTCGAGGGCATCGACCTCTACGGCAAGCGGTTCCTCGGCGACTATTCCCGCTACACGGCGGCAAGCGCGATCGCCGAGACCGCCGAGCGGCTGACGCCTGTCGAGCGGGAGCCCTCGCTGCGACTGTTCCAGCTCACAGTGGGCGCCCTGAAGGCGCTGTCCCGGGGCGAGCACGCCACCACCCTGGTGCTCGACGCGTACCTGCTGCGGGGTATGGCCCTTGCGGGCTGGGCGCCCGCGCTTGTCGCCTGCGCGGTCTGCGGCACCCCCGGGCGGCACCGCGCGTTCTCCGTGCCGGCCGGCGGCGCCGTCTGCCCGGACTGCCGGCCACCCGGCGCGGCCCACCCCGCGCCGGCCACCATCGACCTGATGTCCGCGTTGGCCACCGGCGACTGGGTGGTCGCCGACGCCACCGAGACCGGTGTACGCCGGGAGTGCAGCGGCCTTGTCGCAGCGCACCTGCAGTGGCACCTGGAACGCGCGCTACGCTCGCTGCCGCTGGTCGATCGGGGTCCCTCGGCGGCCGGCTCGGCCCCGCTGCCGGACGACGACGCCGGGGCCGTGGCGCCTCGGCCACGCCGTGACGGTGCGGCCGGGGTGGACGGTGCGAACAGGGAGAGAGCCGAGTGATTCGATCGACGAGGGCCGGCCGGCGTGAGCCGACGCCACCGACACCGCACCCGTCGGGTGCCCGGCCGCCGGCGCTGCCCACCGAGGCGGTGCCGAAGCACGTGGCAGTGGTGATGGACGGCAACGGCCGGTGGGCCAAGGAACGCGGGCTGCCCCGCACCAAGGGCCACGAGGCGGGGGAGCACAGCCTCTTCGACACCATCGAAGGCGCCATCGAGATGGGCATCCCCTACCTGTCGGCGTACGCGTTCTCCACCGAGAACTGGCGGCGCTCACCGGACGAGGTCCGGTTCCTGATGGGCTTCAACCGCGATGTCATCCGCCGCCGCCGTGACCAGCTGGTCGACCTCGGTGTCCGGGTGGTCTGGTCGGGCCGGCCCGGCCGGTTGTGGAAGAGCGTCATCTCCGAGTTGCAGACCGCCGAGGAGATGTCCCGGGGCAACTCGACGCTGACCCTCCAGTTCTGCGTCAACTACGGCGGGCAGGCCGAGATCGGCGATGCCGCCGCCGCGATCGCCCGGGACGTGGCCGCCGGCCGGCTCGATCCGGCGAAGGTCTCCGAGAAGACCGTGGCGAAATACCTGTACCACCCGGAGATCCCGGAAGTGGACCTGTTCCTGCGCCCCTCCGGGGAGGAACGGATCTCCAACTTCCTGCTCTGGCAGACCGCGTACGCCGAACTGGTCTTCCTGGACACGCTCTGGCCGGACTTCGACCGCCGACACCTCTGGTACGCCTGCGAGCTGTACGCCCAGCGGGACCGCCGCTTCGGAGGCGCGCTGCCCAACCCTGTCGCCCCGGTGGGCTGAGAGGCTTACCGGCACGTCACAGTGGGTACCAGGAACGTTAGGAGCCACTGACGGAGGTGAACCCACATGATCCAGAAGCGCATTGCACAGTGGGCGGTGATGGCGATCGCGGTGCCAGTGGCCGCGGCCGGTGCCCGCCGCCTCAGCCACACCCTGGAGGCCCGGCGCGGTTCCTCCGGCCTGACCCGGATGCTCACCAAGGGCGCCGACATGATCCGCCCGCAGAAGGCGAAGCGCCGCCGCCTCTGGTGACCCCTCTACCCCCGGCGCCGCCCCCGCACCACGGAGGCGGCGCCGCACCATATCCCCCAAGCCGCGTGTCCACCTCGTGCGTCCACCTCGCGTGTCCACCTCGCGTGTCCGCGACTCGAACGATGCCGACCTTGCTCACCGCGCGGCCCCGCCCCTGTGCCTCACTCGCCCGCGCCTGCTCGTGCCCCGCGCCTGCTCGTGCCCCGCGCCTGCTCGTGCCCCGCGCCTGCTCGTGCCCCGCGCCTGCTCGTGCCCCGCGCCTGCTCGTGCCCCGCGCCCGCTCCGCTTGCACTCGCGCCCGCTCTCGGTCGCGCTCCCGTCCTCGCTCGCGTCCACTCGTCCGCCCCGCCCCGCCCCGCCCCGCCCCACCACGCACGGTCGATCATGGAGTTGTGGTGCCTCACAAAAGCCCTTTATAGCCTTGAATCAGGCACCACAACTCCATGATCGACGCCGTGAGGGCTTGGCGCGGGCCTGGGGCGCGGGTCGGGGTCGAGGGCGAGGGCGGGTTTGCTTCTTTGGCGTTCGGGGTGGTCGGTTGTTTCGAGGTGGGGGGCGGTGGGGCGGAGGTAGGGTCGGGCGGAGACGTACGCCGTCGTGCGGGGGTGGAGATGCGGGATCTCCGGTACAAGATGATCATGGCGTTGAACGCGGCTGACCTGGGTGATCCGCTCTGCGAGCAGGTGGCCGAGATCTGCGCCGAGATCGCCGAGCAGCACTGCGCGGAGTTCGGCCACACGCCCCAAGTGCGTACCGGTGAGATTGCCGAGCTGGCCACCGGCGACCCGGCGCTGACCTGGGCGCCGTCGACCCCGGACGCCGGTCAGCGGGCCTGGTGACCGCGCCCGCACCTGCGGTCGACCTGCGCCGCGCCGAAGACCGCTTCGCCACCCGGATCTCCTGGCTGGACTCCAAGCATTCGTTCTCGTTCTCCCGGCACTACGACCCGGCCAACACCCACCACGGTCTGCTGCTTGTCAACAACGACGACGTCGTCCACCCCGGCGCCGGCTTCGAGACGCACCCACACCAGGACATGGAGATCATCACCTGGGTGCTGCGCGGCTCCCTGGTGCACCAGGACTCCACAGGCCACTCGGGAGTGATCTACCCGGGTCTGGCGCAGCGGATGAGCGCGGGCACGGGCATCCTGCACTCGGAGAAGAACGACGCCTGGCGGCTCAACCACCAGGAGCCGCACAACGACCCCGTGCACTTCGTGCAGATGTGGGTGCTCCCCGACGAACAGGGCATCGAGCCTGGCTACGAGCAGCTGGAGATCGAGGACGAGTTGCTGCGGGGCGGTCTCGTGCCGGTCGCCTCCGGGATGGACCGCTACGACGGCGCGTCCGCCATCAGGATCCGCAACCGGTACGCCACCCTGCACGCCGCCCGGCTCACCCCCGGCGACGAGGTCACCCTCCCGGACGCGCCCTTCGTGCACCTGTACGTGCCCAACGGCACGGTGACCCTGGAGGGCAGCGGTCCGCTAGGCACCGGCGACGCGGCCCGACTCACAAGGACCGGCGGCCGGAGGGTAACCGCCGACGAGCCAGCCGAAATCCTGGTCTGGGAAATGCACGCAACTCTTGCCTGAGGCCCGTCCCCGCGATCTTGCACTTTCTGCCCGGTCATAACGGCGCATAGGCCGCGTTCCGAGGTCCGAAAGTGCAAGATCGCGGGGAGCGGGGAGCGGGGAGCGGGGAGCAGGGAGCGGGGAGCAGGGAGCAGGGAGCAGGGAGCGGTGGTTACGCCGGGGACTCGGTGTGGTCGCCTGCCCAGAGGGTGTGGAACGAGCCTTCGCGGTCGACGCGCTGGTAGGTGTGCGCCCCGAAATTGTCCCGCAGGCCCTGGATCAGCGCGGCGGGCAGCCGCTCGGCGCGCAGCGCGTCGAAGTACGCAAGCGACGACGAGAACGCCGGCGTCGGCACCCCGGCCCGGGTCGCGTCGGCCACCACCCGGCGCCAGCTCGGCACGCCGGCACCGACCGCCTCGGCGAAGTACGGCGCCACCAGCAGCGTCGGCAGGTCGGGCTGCTCGTCGTACGCCTCACGGATCCGGTCGAGGAAACGGGCGCGGATGATGCAGCCGCCCCGCCAGATCGTCGCCGTGCCGCCGAGGTCGATGTTCCAGTCGTACTCCTGGCTGCCGGCGCGGATGTGGTCGAAGCCCTGCGCGTACGCGACGATCTTGGAAGCGAGCAGCGCCCGGCGAACGTCCTCGACGAAGGCGTCCCGGTCGGTCACCTGCCACTGGTCACCGGTGTCGGGGAACGCCCGACGTGCCGCCTCGCGCTGGTCGACGTGCCCGGACAGCGAGCGGGCGAACGTCGCCTCGGCGATCCCCGTGATCGGGATGCCCAGGTCCAGGGCGCTCTGCACGGTCCACCGTCCGGTGCCCTTCTGCTCCGCGCGGTCCTGCACGACGTCCACGAAGGGGCGGCCGGTGGCCGCGTCGGTGTGCGCGAGCACATCGGCGGTGATCTCGATGAGGAACGAGCCCAACTCGCCCTCGTTCCAGTCGCGGAAGATCTGCGCGATCTCCGCCGGCTTCGCGCCCAGACCGGCCCGGAGCAGGTCGTACGCCTCGGCGATGAGCTGCATGTCGGCGTACTCGATGCCGTTGTGCACCATCTTGACGAAGTGCCCGGCGCCGTCCGGCCCGACGTGCACACAGCACGGCACGCCCTCCACCTGGGCGGCGATCTTTTCGAACATCGGACCGAGCTTGGCGTACGACTCGTCGGAGCCGCCCGGCATGATGCTCGGCCCGAGCAGCGCGCCCTCCTCGCCGCCGGAAACGCCGGTGCCGCTGAAGTGCAGCCCCTTCGCGCGCAGCGCCTCCTCCCGGCGGCGGGTGTCGGCGAAGTGGGCGTTGCCGCAGTCGACGATGATGTCGCCCTCGTCCAGCAGCGGCACCAACTCGTCGATCACCGCGTCGGTGGGCGCACCCGCCTTGACCATCACGATCACCGCGCGGGGCCGTTCCAGCGACGCCACGAAGTCGGCCATCGACTCGCCGGGAACGAAGGTGCCCTCGTCACCGTGCTCGGCGACGAGGCTGCGGGTGCGCTCGGGTGAACGGTTGTGCACCGCCACGGTGAAACCGTTGCGGGCCAGGTTGCGGGCCAGGTTGCGACCCATCACCGCCAACCCGGTCACGCCGATCTGCGCTGTCGCCTGCTGAGCCATCCGTGCTGCCACCTCTCGCCGTCGTGCAGTCCTGCTGCGACGGTATCGCGCTGCGCGCAGTGCGGGAACGCTGGTCGACAGGCGGTCACTGATTGATACCGCTCAGCTCCCGCCGTTGCCTAACTGGGCGCTCAACCGCACGACAGGCACTCCCGGCGTCGCGCCGCCACCGGTCGCGCCAGGAACCGTGACTGATCGCGCCAGACAGCCACCACCGATCGTGCAGGAGCACCTGTCACCGGTCGTGCCAGGAAAACCGGTCGTGCCGGCCTCCAGCACGGGATAGTGTGCGGTCATGCGCTACTGACGCCCCGTTTCCGAGCCGGCCCGCCGCCCCGCGTCGCGGTCCGTGCGCTCCCGGGCGTCCGCGTACTCGCCATCGCATTCGGTGGTTGGCGGTCCCGGTGAGCTGTCTCTTCCCCATCTCGACCGTCGAGCTGCGACGGTCACCAGCCGATCCGACCGACCGCCGGAGCGCGGGACCGGCCGTGACGGTCGGCACCGAAGGAGGCCCGGATGCCTGCCAGGCGCAACCCGAAGAAGTCCCGTACCCCCAGAGCAACGCCGCTCGGCACCGACCCGGCGGCCAAGCGCGGCCCGCTCCAGCCGACCCGCTCCGACCTCGGCCTCGCGGTCGAGCCGGCGCTTGTCGACCCGGCGGTGCCGGCACTGCTGGTCGAGCCGGCGGTGTCGAACGACCCGGCAGTGTTGGCCGAGCCGGCGGTGCCGGCCGTGGCGCTGGGTGAGCTTGTGCCGCCGGTCGACGTGCCGGCCGCGGTCGACGCGCCGACGGTGGCCGACCTGCCGAAGGCGGCCGGACGACCTGCGGCACCGACGGCCGGACCGCCGCACGGCGGCGGAGGCCGCTCCGGTGGCAAGAGTCAGCAGGCCGGCCAACCGCGCCGCTACGCCTTCCGCCGTAGCTGACCGATCCCGCCCCGCCGCGCGCTGTCCGGCGTGGGCCGCCCACTGCGGGCCGTGCGTCGCGTGCCGTGCGTCGCGTGCCGCGCGTCGCCCGCGCGCAGCGGACGCGGACGCCGCCCGGCGGACGGTGACGACAACATCAGGGATGTAGTGGCCTCGTCTGGCAGCGAGGGCACTACATCCCTGATGTTGTGCGGATCTTGCCGCGCGATGCAGCGGCGCGCTCAGCTGATCAACGGGCGGAAGGTGCCGAGCAGGACGCTGACGGTCAGGGCGCCGCCGGCCAGGACGACAGCCCCGGCGATGAGCAGTCCGTCGGCGGGGCCGAAGCGCTGGCGGCGGGCGACGGTACGTGGTGTGTCGGCGTCGAACCCGCGCGCGTCCATCGCGACGGCCAGCCGGGTGCCCCGGCGGATCGCCCCGACCAGCAGCGCGAACGCGGTGGAGGCGAACAGCCGCAGCTTCGCCACGGGATTGCGCCCGGCGTCGACGCCGCGTGCCCTCCGGGCCATGCTGATCATCTGCCACTCCTGGCCGAGCAGCGGTACCAGCCGGAATGCGGCCAGCGCCCCGATGGCGAACCGGGGCGGCGCCTTCGCGTTCTGGATCAACGAGTCGGCGAGATCGGTGGGGTCGGTGGTGGCGAAGACGATTACGCCGGGCAGGGCCACCGCGAACACCCGCAGGATAAGGCCGAGCGCGGTGAGCAGGACGCCGGTGGTCACCATCACCGGTCCGACGTCCAGCAGGACCCGGCCGGACCTGTCGGCGGCGAACAGCACAAGGGTTACGAGGATGCCGGCGCCGCTGAGCAGCAGTGGCAGGGCCCGCCGGGCCAGCACCCGGTAGCGGACGCCGAACAGCGGCAGCACGGCGAGTTCCACGGCGATGGCGATGGCCGGGGCCACCGGGTCCAGGGTGGCCAGCAGGGTGAACGAGAAGACCAGCGCGGCGGCGACCTTCGCCACCGGGTTCCGCCGGGCCAGCGGTGCGCCGGGAGCGGCGACCGGCTCGATGCTGATCATCGGATGTCACCTCGGGTCGGCGCGGTCGCTCCCGGGTCGCGCGGTCGGGCAGCGCCGCCGAGATCGGCGTCCCGGGTGGTCGCGGTCGCTACCGGGTGGCGGTGCGGCCGGGCAGGGCCGCCGCCGCGGTTCTCACCCCACGTGGTCACTGTCGCTCCAGGGTGACGGTGCGGTCGGCGAGCGCGGCGACGAAGTCCGCGTCGTGGGTGACCGTGACGATGCCGTGCCCGGCGTCGCGCAGGTCGGCGAAGAGGTCGACCAGTTCCCGCCAGGTCCGCCGGTCCTGACCGAAGGTGGGTTCGTCGCAGATCACCAGGCGTGGCGCGGTGGCCAGGGCCGTCGCGACGCTCAGCCGCCGCGCCTCCCCACCCGAGAGGGTGTACGGGTTGGCAGCGGCGAGCCGGGTCAGCCGCAGCCGTTCCAGCAGTTCTGCCACGGTGTCCTTGACGGCCGACTCCTGTTGACCGGTCCGGCGCGGACCCAGCGCCAGCTCGTCGAAGACGGTGCTCGTGACGAACTGGTGCTCCGGGTCCTGGAAGACCGACCCGATCCGCTTGGCGAGCGCGGGTGCCCGCCAGCGGTGCGGGGGAGTGCGGTGGTCCGACCCGGCCAGCTCGGCGGACGCGGTTACCCGGCCGGTGCCCGGCTTGAGCAGACCGCCGAGCAGCAGCGCCAGGGTCGACTTGCCGGCGCCGTTCGGTCCGCGTACGGCGAGTGCTTCGCCGGCGCGTACCCCCAGATTGGTGGGGCCCAGCCGGGGTGGCAGGCCGAGCCGGTCGGCGGTGAGCAAGAGATCCCCCGGGGTGGCGGTCGCTGGCCGGGGCACGACAGGGTGACCCGGCACCCAGACGCCCTCGTCGGCGAGGGTGGCGCCGTGCGCGGCGAAGATCTCCTCGGGTGGGCCGTCCGCGCGGACTCCGCCGCCGGGTTCCAGGACGACTACCCGGTCGACTAGTGGCAGCGCTTCGGCGACCCGGTGCTCGACCAGGATCAGCGTGGTGTCCGCGTCGAGGGCGCCGGCCACCGCCTGTCGGATCAGGTCGGCGCCGGCCGGGTCGAGGTTGGCGGTCGGTTCGTCGAGCAGCAGCAGGCCGGGGCGCAGGGCCAGGGCGCCGGCCAGGGCGAGGCGTTGCTGCTCGCCGCCGGAGAGTGCGGCGGTGTTGCGGTCCCGGGAGTACGGGAAGCCGACTCGACGCAGCGCCTCGTCGACCCGGGGCCAGATCTCGGCAGTCGGTACGCCCCGGTTCTCCAGACCGAACGCGACGTCGTCGCCGCAGCGGGCCATCACCAACTGGGTCTGCGGGTCCTGGAAGACGATGCCGACGCGTTCCCGGCCCTTGCGCGGGTCGAGCCCGTCGATCTCGACGGTGCCCTCCTGCTCGCCGGAGTCCTCGGGCAGCAGCCCGGCCAGGGCGCTGAGCAGCGTGCTCTTGCCGGCCCCCGATGGTCCGAGCAGCAGCACCCGTTCCCCGGCCTCCACCCGCAGGTCAACCCCGCGCACGGCCCAGGCGCGCCGCCCAGCGTGCCGCCACCCGAACCCGCGCAGCAGAACCGCGCTCACCACCCACCCCCTACCCGCCCCGACCCTGCCC
>NZ_LGEB01000062.1:0-75353 GCF_001279555.1 Micromonospora sp. NRRL B-16802
CCGGCCTGAGGATGCCACCGGTCACACCCAGAAACCCGCCACCAACGGACATACCACCCACACCACGCCCGCAGACGCCGGCCGAACCGGGCACCCAGGGCGATGATCGACTCGGGTTCCTTGAAACCGGGGCATCCACCCCAGCCGGACACACCGATTACAAGGAACCCGAGTCGATCAAACACTGCGGTCGCCTCCGGCCACCGCGCGAAGCCCATCCCGCTGCACAAATGCCCCCAAAACCGCGCTGGGACCGCGCCGGGACCGCCCCTGGGACCGCGCCGGGACCGCCCAGCCCTACAACTCCGGTCACCTGCACCAGCCGGCAGGGCAGGCAGACACGCAGGCTCGGGCGGGCGTTAGGGCATTAGGCGGGCTTTGACCTTTGCCGCGCACAAGTCCAGCACCGTCTGCGCGTCCAGGCCCAGGCTCTCGATGGCCACCAGGGCCGTGAAGGCGACGTCGGCCAGTTCGGCGGCTACGTCCTCGCGGGTGTGGGTGACGCCTTTGCGGGGGTTCTGCCCGAGTAGGCCGATCCACGCCGCTGACGCCTCCCCCGCCTCCTCGGTGAGTTTGAGGATGCGACATGTCAGTTCCGTCTGGCCGGTGCCGTTGGCCGCGTCCAACCAGCTGCGCGAGGCGCGCGCCGCATCCCAGATCGACTCGTTCACGTCGACCAGTCAACCGGACCGCCCCGGCGGACCAGGCGACCGGGTCGCTCCCTGAGTGGCTGGTCAGTACCGCCATTGACAGTGTTCGACGGCGGTCCTAGGTTCAGGGCGCTACCGGCCGGTAGGCAACCGTCCCGCCTGCGTCCGTCCGATGGGGAGCATCGATGCTGTCCGTACCCGTTCGTACCCTGCGCCGCCTGCTCGCCACCACCGCGACGCTGACCCTGGCGGCCAGTCTCGCCGGTGCCGCGCCGGCCAGCGCCGCCACCCACGATCCGCGTGGCAGCCAGCCGCTGCCGGGCTACACGTTCGAGAATCCGCCGCTGGCGCCGCTGGTGGTGGCCGGCAAACCGACGACGATACGCCAGGGCGTACACCGTCACGCCGCGTACATCATCGAGGTTCCGGCCCGGTGGAACGGTGACCTGGTGCTGTGGGCGCACGGCTACCGCGGCCAGGGCACGGTGCTCTCGCCGGAGCCGCCGGCCTTCGACCTGCGTCAGCGGGTGCTGGCCCAGGGGTACGCGTGGGCGTCGTCGTCGTACGACCGCAACGGCTTCGACATCCGCTCGGGGGTGCTGAGCACGAAGGACCTCGCCGACCACTTCGGACGGACGGTGCGCAAGCCCCACCGCACGTATCTCGCCGGGGTGTCGATGGGCGGGTACGTCATCGGTCGCTCGCTGGAGCAGTACCCCGGCTTCTACGACGGCGGGCTGCCCATGTGCGGGGTGCTCGGCGATCAGACGCTTCTCGACTTCTTCCTCGACTACAACCTTGTCGCGCAAGCGTTGGCCGGGGTGTCGGCCTATCCGACGCCGGCGGACTACCTGACAAACGCGGTGCCCCGCATCCAGGTGGCGCTGGGTCTGGCGGGGCTCACGCCCACCGGGCAGGACACCACCACCGAGCGCGGCAAGCAGTTGCGGGCCATCACGGTGAACCGGTCGGGCGGGCCGCGTCCCGGCGCCGATGCCGCCTTCGCGGTGTGGAAGGACTTCCTGTTTTCGATCGCGGTGACCGACGGCGGCACCTCCCCCGCCCAGCGGCCCGGTCAGATCTCCACGAACCTGCTCACCCGCTACAGCCCGAACAGCCCCGTGAACGTCAACGCGACAGTGCAGCGGGTCGCTCCGGAGAATCTCGCGCAGCGGCTCCTGCCGACGCTCACCGAGGTGCCGAAGATCGCCGGCCGTCCGAGCGCGCCCGTGGTGAGCCTGCACGGCCTGGGTGACCTGTTCGTGCCGTTCAGCATGGAGCAGGCGTACGCCACCGACGTGGCGCGGCACGGTCGTAGCCGGCTGGTGGCGCAGCGGGCGATCCGCACGGCACAGCACTGCGAGTTCGGCCCGGCCGAGGCCGGCGCCGGCTGGGATGACCTGGTGTCATGGGTACGCACGGGCAAGCGCCCGGCCGGCGACACGGTGACCGACCCGGCGGTGGTGGCGCGACCCGACTACGGCTGCCGGTTCAGTGACCGGGCAGCGTACGCCGCCGGCGTCGGCACCCGCCGCCTGTATCCGGCCTGCTGACGGTACGCGGACACGACGACGCCGGCCGGCCCCGTAACGTGTGCCGGCCGGCGCGTGTGTGCGGGTGTTACGAGAGCTGCTGGACGAGGTCCGCCGCCTGCTCCTCCCACTGCGCGTACGCGTACGGGTAGGCGGAGACCTGGACGGTCTGCGCCGCGGTGGTCAGCGGCATGTCCTGCCAGCCGCCCACGTTCTTCAGGGAGTTGAAGAACGCCGTGGCGGAGTATTCCGGGTCGGTGATCTGCTCGGGCGTGCCCCAACCCGACGACGGGCGCTGCTGGAACAGGCCCTGCGAGTCGTGGTCGTTGTACGCGCCCAGGTGGCCGAGGTTGTACAGCTTCGACTCCTGCAGCGAGGTGGCGATGCCGATCACCGCGCCACGGTCGCCGACGCCGGTCTTCTTGGCGACGTCGATGATCTCGCGGGCGTTCTCGATCTGCGCGTCGTCGAGCGGGATGCGCGACTGGGCGCCCTCGACGCCGTGCGGGATCAACTCCTCGCGGCTGGGCTTGCCGGCCGGCGGCTTGCTGGTCGGGGAGCCTGTGGTGAGGCCCGACTCGACGGGCTGGTCGTCCTGGCGGGCTTCCGTTGCGGCCTTGCCGGTGGCAAGGTCGATGGCGGCGACGGCACCCTCGTGCGGTCCGGAGGTGACCGGGGCGGCGACCGCCGTGGGGGCCAGCGCGAGTCCGCCGAGGGCGGCGATGCCCACCACGCTCAGCGCGGTCTTGCGGTGTTTGTCCTTAGCGATGGCCGGGAGCCATCGAGTGAAGTCGACCTTCACGATGGTTGCCCTTTCGATCGTGCGGAACGCTCCGGGGTGAACGCTCCTCGGGAGATGACCGCGGAGGGTGTTTGGCTCCGGCGGTTCAGGGGACACAACAGGGTTGCGGTGTCGGTCATTCCGGATATGCGCAGTGCTCGCCGAGATGGGGTTCCGGTCACTCGCGGGCATGGGACAGTGCGCCCAGCACGGCCGAAATAGGTGACGGCGCACACCGACGCTCAGCGCGCTGATCGACTCGTGTTCCTAGAAACCGGGTGTCCGGGCGCATCGGATGCCCCGGTTTCCAGGAAGGCGAGTCGATCAACGACACCCGAATGCCCTGAGCGAGGACCAGGGGACGTCGGACGTAACAGCCGGTGACGGCTAACCCATGTCACGGTCGGTAACGGTGCGACGGTGAACCCGGTCGCCCGTCGCCGCTCAGGCGTCGCGTTCCGTTCCGAAGCCGTCCAACCCGGCCCGTTCCTCCGGCGTACGCAGCTCCTCGAAGACGGTGATCTGCAGGTCGGCGGGTGCCTCGAGGCGGGAGTTCAGAGACTGCCACGGGGTGAGGGTGGGCGGCGCGATCTCGGCCGCCCCGGCGGCGACAAGCCGGGCGGTGGTCGCCCTGGCGTCGTCCACCTCGAAGGCGACCCGGATGCGGGGCGCGACCTGCCGACCCACCTCGACCTCGTCGATCATGCGTTTCTGCGCCGGGTTGGCGATCTCCAGCGTGGCGCGGCCGGCGTCCAGGATCAGGACCCGGGCGTCCCCGTCGCCGCTGAACGCCGCCTCCTCGGGCAGCCCCAGGGCGTCGCGGAAGAACGCGACAGCGGCCTCGTAGTCCTCGGCCTCCACCACGAGGCGCAGCTGACGGACGACGGGCGCGGGCTGATCTGCGGTCATGACCGCAGATCGTAACGTCGGTCGGCGACGGTAGATTCAGGCAGTCCGGAAGGGGTCGAGGATGGCCGACACAGACGAGGCGTACGTGCTGCGGCCGGTCGGCCGGGTCGTCTCGCCGCTGACCGACGCGGCGAGCGCACCCCGGCAGGGCGACGAGGGTACGCCGGCCGCCTGGCTGGTCTTCGACACGTCGGTCGAACGGGCTCTGCGTGACCTGTCGGTGGGCGCGGACCTGCTGGTGCTGACCTGGCTGGACCGCGCCCGCCGAGACGTGCTGGCGGTCCACCCGCGCGGCGACGAGAGCCGACCGGAGACCGGTGTGTTCAGCACCCGCTCCCCGCACCGCCCCAACCCGATCGGCCTGCACCGTGTCCGGGTGTTGGCCGTCGATGGGCTGCGGGTGCAGGTGGCCGACCTGGAAGCCCTCGACGGCACCCCCGTGCTCGACGTCAAGCCGGTGCTCGGCGCGGTGAACGAACGCTGACCGTCGACCGACGCGCCAGCCCACAGCGCGACCCGTCGACCGACGCGCCAGCCCGCCCACCGCAGCGCGCGCCGGCCGCTGCGGCGGCGTGCCGGAGGTCAGTGACCTCGGGCGATCCACTCCTGCAGGTGGGGGACCTCCGCGCCGATGGTCGTGTCGTCACCGTGCCCGGTGTGCACGACGGTGTCCGCCGGCAGGGTGAGCAGACGGGTGCGGATCGACCCGACGATGGTGTCGAAGTCGCTGTACGAGCGACCGGTGGCACCCGGCCCGCCGGCGAAGAGCGTGTCGCCGGTGAACACCGCGCCCAGGTCCGGGGCGTAGAAGCTGCACGCGCCGGGGCTGTGCCCGGGAGTGTGCAACACCCGCAGCGTGGTGCCGGCCACCTCGATGTCCTGCCCGTCGTGCAGTTCGCCGTGCGGCGGCAGGTGGGGGTGGACCATGTCCCACAGGACCCGGTCGTCGGCGTGCAGCAGCACCGGAGCGCCGGTGGCCCGGGCCAGCTCCGGCGCGACCCGTACGTGGTCGTCGTGCGCGTGGGTGGCCAGGATCGCCCGGACGCGACGGTCACCGACGAGCGCGAGGATCGCCTCCACGTCGTGCGGCGCGTCGAGGATCACGCACTCGGTGTCGTCGCCGATCACCCAGACGTTGTTGTCGACGTCGAACGTCTGCCCGTCGAGGGAGAAGGTGCCGGCGGTGACCGCGTGGTCGACCCGGGCGGTCATCAGAACACCACCACCGAACGGAGCACGTCGCCGTGGTGCATCCGTTCGAACGCGTTCTCGACCTGGTCGAGGGCGATCTCCTCGGTGACGAAGGCGTCCAGGTCGAGGCGGCCCTGCAGGTACAGCTCGGTGAGCATCGGGAAGTCGCGGCTGGGCAGGCAGTCGCCGTACCAGCTGGACTTGAGGGCGCCGCCGCGACCGAAGACGTCCAGCAGCGGCAGCTCGACCTGCATCTGCGGGGTCGGCACGCCGACCAGGACGACGGTGCCGGCCAGGTCCCGGGCGTAGAACGCCTGCTTCCACGTCTCCGGTCGACCCACCGCGTCGATCACCACGTCGGCGCCGAAACCGCCGGTGGCGGCCTGGATCGCCTCGACCGGGTCGGTCTCGGAGGCGTTCACGGTGTGCGTGGCGCCGAACTTACGGGCCCACTCCAGCTTGCGGGTGTCGGTGTCCACGGCGACGATCGTCGTCGCGCCCGCGAGGAGCGCACCGGCCACCGCCGCGTCGCCGACGCCCCCGCAGCCGATCACCGCGACCGAGTCGCCACGGGTGACGTTGCCGGTGTTCATGGCCGCGCCAAGCCCGGCCATGACGCCGCAGCCGAGCAGGCCCACAGCGGCCGGCCGGGCGGCCGGGTCCACCTTCGTGCACTGGCCCGCGTGCACGAGGGTCTTCTCGGCGAACGCGCCGATGCCCAGCGCAGGGGTCAGCTCGGTGCCGTCGGTGAGGGTCATGCGCTGGTGGGCGTTGTGGGTGTTGAAGCAGTACCACGGCCGCCCCCGCCGACAGGCCCGGCAGTCGCCGCAGACGGCCCGCCAGTTGAGCACCACGAAGTCGCCCGGGGCAACGTCGGTGACGCCGTCGCCCACCTGCTCGACGACGCCTGCCGCCTCGTGGCCGAGGAGGAAGGGATAGTCGTCGTTGATGCCGCCCTCGCGGTAGTGCAGGTCGGTGTGGCAGACCCCGCAGGACTGGATCCGGACGATCGCCTCACCGGGCCCCGGGTCGGGCACCACGATCGTCGTGACCTCGACCGGTGCGCCCTTGCTGCGGGAGATGACTCCCCGGACTTGCTGGCTCACTTCGCCTCCTGCTGGTGGTGTGCGGCGGGGACCGGATGCCGGCAGGTGGTGAACCGGGCGCGGCGGTGGGCCCCTGCCGAACCTACCGCGACGACCACGGCCGTCCCAGCCGCCCCGGCGGCGGGTTATCGCGGGTCACGTGGGGTACGCGGGCCGCAGTTCCGACCACGGCCACCAGGAGTGATCATGAAACTCGCGCATCTGCCGCTGCGGGTCAGCATCGGCGCGTACTTTCTCAACTCGGGTTTGGGCAAGCGCAACCTGGAGGGTGAGGCGGCGGCAGGCATGCACGGGATGGCGGTGGCGGCCCTTCCGCAGCTCAAGCAGTTCGAGCCGGCGCGTTTCGCCAAGCTGCTGTCGCGCTCGGAAATAGCCTTGGGGGCTGCCCTGCTCACGCCGTTCGTCCCGACGCCGCTGGTGGGGTTGGGCCTCACCGCGTTCGGCGCTGGCCTGGTGCAGCTGTACCTGAAGACACCCGGCATGCGCGAGCCGGGCAGCATCCGCCCGACCCAGCAGGGCGCCGGGCTCGCCAAGGACGTGTGGCTGGTCGGCGCCGGGCTGACGATGGTGCTGGAAGGGCTGACCCACGGGCGCCGACGCCACTGACCCCGGCGGTGACCGGACCTCGTGCGGTACGGCCGTTCTACCGGCCGATGCGGCCTCGCAGCCGCGACGAGCCGCATCGTGCGGCCACACCGCTGGAACTCCTCTTCGACCTCTGTTTCGTGGTGGCCGTGGCGCAGGCCGCGACCAACCTGCACCACGACGTCTCCGACGGTCACCTCCGCCATGCGGTGACCAGCTACGCAATGGTGTTCTTCGCGATCTGGTGGTCGTGGATGAACTTCACCTGGTTCGCCTCGGCCTACGACACCGACGACGACGTTTACCGGATCACCACCCTGGTGCAGATCTCCGGGGCGTTGATCCTCGCGGCCGGGGTGCCGCGGGCGTTCACCGACGGCGATTTCACGATCATCACCTACGGGTACGTGGTGATGCGGCTGGCGGCCGTCGTGCAGTGGAGCCGGGCCGCCGCCGGCGATCCCGCCCACCGCGCGGCGGCCCGCCGGTACGCCATCGGGGTGACAGTGGTGCAGCTCGGCTGGCTGCTGCGGCTGGCCCTGCCCGACGGGTGGGGCATGGCGACGTTCGTGGTGCTGGGGCTTGCCGACCTGCTGGTGCCCGCGGTGGCCGAGCGCCCCGGGATGACCCCGTGGCACCCCGGGCACATCGGCGAGCGGTACGGGCTGTTCACCCTGATCGTGCTCGGCGAGGCGGTCCTGGCGATCTCGGTGGCGATCCAGACCGGCGTCGACGCGGGCAACCACGGGCTCTGGTCACTCGCGGCGGCCGGCGCGGTAATCGTCTTCGCGCTCTGGTGGCTCTACTTCGACAGGCCGACAGAGACGCCGGACCGGCTGCCGTACTCGCTGGTCTGGGGTTACGGCCACTACCTGATCTTCGCGGCGGTCGCGGCGGTCGGCGCCGGCCTGACGGTGGTGGTCGACGACGAGCGGCACCTCGCCCACGTTTCCGGAACCACCGCCGGCTACGCGGTGGCCATCCCGATCGCCGTGTTCCTGCTGACCGTGTGGGTGCTGCACGTCCGCCGGCAGCAGCATGGCGCGGTGGTCGTGGCGTACCCGGTCGTCGCCGGGCTGGCGCTGCTCGCGCCGCTGGGGCCGGCCCGCGTGCAGGTGCTCGCGCTGCTGCTTGTCGCCCTGGTAGCGCTCACAGTGGTGCTGCGCCGACGCGACGACGGTGCCGCGCCGGCGCGGACCCGGCCTGACGTCACGACGCCGCACGCGAAGCCGGCCGGCGCGGACCCGACCTGACGTCACGACGCCACCCGCAAAGCCGGCCGGCGCGGACCAGTGCTGGCCTTCACGCGGGCGACACACGCACCCGGACCGAATATGCGGCCCGCCGTTCGGGCGCGGCGGCCCGGAAGTCGGCAGAATTGCGGCATGCTTCGCCGCCGATGGCTGTTGGCCGACCAACTCGGGCCACATTTCCTCGACGACCTCGACCAGCCGGTGCTGCTGGTCGAGATCCGGGAGTTGTTCCGCCGTCGGCCGATGCACCGGCAGAAGGCACATCTCATCCTCTCGGCGCTGCGGCACCGCGCCGCCGAACTGGGCGACCGGGCGCTGCTGCTGCGGACGGACACGTTCCGGGAGGCCCTGGCGCAGGTCGCCGAACCGGTCGAGGTGTGCCATCCGCACTCCTGGGCGGCCCTGCGCTTCGCCCGCTCGGTGCCCGGGCTGACGGTGCTGCCGGCGCGCGGCTTCATCACCAGCCAGGACGACTTCGCCGTCTGGGCGGACCGCACCCGGCGCGGCCCTCTCCGGATGGCCGACCACTACCGCCACGTCCGCCGCCGGCACATCGTGCTGACAGGGCCGGCCGGCGGGGCCGGGCCGGCACGCCGCCCGCGCGCGGAGGGCCACGCCGTGCCGGCGACACCCCCGCCACCGCCGCCGATCGTCGAGGACGACATCGACGCGCAGGTCCGCCGCGACCTGGACCGGTGGGCGGCCGACGGCGTGCGGTTCGTCGGGAGGGACGGCCCCCGGCAGCACCCCGCCACCCACGCCGAGGCGCAGGCACGGCTGGAGCACTTCCTGACCCACCGGCTACCCGAGTACGGCCGCTGGGCCGACGTGATGAGCGCCGAGGACCCGCTGTTCGCGCACTCCGCGCTCTCGTCCTCGTTCAACCTCGGGCTGCTGCACCCGGAGCCGGCCGTACGCGCCGCCGAGCAGGCGTGGCGGGACGGCACCGCCCCGCGCACCGCTGTCGAGCCGTTCATCCGGGGGCTGCTCGGCTGGCGGGAGTTCCTGTGGCAGTTGTACTGGTACTTCGAGCCCCGGTTTCGGGGCTCGAACTGGCTGGCGGCCACCGAGCCGATCCCGGACTGGTTCGCCGAGCTGGACGCCGACGCTGTGGAGGCGCGCTGCCTCGCGGACGTGCTCGCCGCCGTCCGGGACCGTGCGTGGACGCACCAGACGCCCCGGCTGCTGGTGCTTGGCAACTACGCGTTACAGCGCGGCTGGCGTCCGACCGAGGTGGCGGACTGGTTCCGGCGCTGCTTCGTCGACGGCACCGACTGGGTGATGAACACGACGGTGATCGGCATGAGTCAGTACGCCGACCTGGCCAGGGTGGACACCCGCCCGTACGCGGTGGACGGCACCGACATCGACGAGATCAGCGACTACTGCGGCGGCTGCCGGTACGTGCCGGAGCGGGCGCTGGGCGACCTGGCCTGCCCGTACACCGGGGGGTTCGAGAGTTTCCTGCACCGCAACCGGGAGCGGCTGGTGGCCGACCCCCGGCTCGCCGCGGAGCTGGCGCGCCGCGACGAGCCGGAGCACCGCGAGGCGGTGGTGGCGCAGGAGGAGAAGCGGGGCGGCACCGCCCCGTGACGGGCCGCCCGGTCAGCGGTCGGACGCTCGCGTGAAGGTCATGATCCAGTTGGTCTCCCAGGTCTGCTCGCCGTCGGTGGAGAACGCCTGCTCCCAGCGGGCAGTGGTCGCGCCGATGTCCGACCAGATGAACCGACATCGGACCGGTCGCCCCTCGTGCTTGTCGTCGGCGTAGAAGCGGCCGACGCCGTCGACGAAGCGACCCACCATCGGCGGCTGCTCCAGCACGCCGCTGTCGCCGCTCATCCAGTAGATGGACCACTGCTGCCGTGCCGGGTCGAAGATCCTGATCGTGGCACCGGCGGAGCCCCTGGTCGGGAACGTGATCTCGTCGAAGTGGCCGCCGCCGTCGAAGAAGCCGTGGGCGACCGACACGCCGGGAAACTCCTCCCACTCGTCGGAGCCCACAAGCCGCTCGCGCAGCCGCCGGTTCACGACGTTCCAGGTGCCCACGAAGAAGTCGAAGTCGCCCATCAGCGGCCCACCGGCCCTTCGGCGCGCGTGTCGTTCAGGTAACCGGTCAGGTCAGGGCTCGCTGGCGCCAGCATGTGCCGGACCCAGGCGCCCCGCTCGTGCTCCAGCACCGCCAACTCCCACACGCAGCCCACGGCAGGGCGGCGCAGTGCGACGAAGTGTGCGGGGTCCAGGTCGGGGCACTCCAGCGCCGGCTGTCCCGCCACCGCGACGCGGATCTCCAACGCGTTGTCCCACACCCAGGTGTAGGCCAGCAGGTACGCGCCGGTGTCCGCGCCCCGGTGCAGCACCACCCACCCGGCGCCGGGGGTGCCGTCGCTCGGGACGTCCTTCAGCAATGTGGGCAGCAGGTCGTACGCGGCCTTCTCCACCTCCGGTTCGATGGGCCGTTCCGGCTGGTCGATGTGGTAGCGCTTGAGTTGCCGGCCGTCCACAGTGATCGGTGGAGGCGTTGTCAGATCCTTGTCGCGAAATGCCATGCCGGGACGGTACGGCCGGTCCCCTGACAGCTAGTGTCAGTGAAGTGCGGGCCAGTCGACTTCTCTCCCTCCTCCTGCTGCTCCAAGCGCACGGACGGCTGACGGCCGCGCAGCTCGCCGAGCGGCTGGCCGTGTCCCCCCGCACCATCTACCGGGACGTGGAGTCGCTGCACGCCGCAGGCATCCCGCTGTACGGGGAGGCCGGGCACGCCGGCGGCTACCAACTGGTCGACGGCTGGCGCACCCGGCTCACCGGCCTGACCGCCGAGGAAGCCGACCGGCTCTTCCTGGCCGGGCTGCCCGGCCCGGCCGACGAGCTGGGCTACGGCGACGTGGTGGCAGCGCTGCAACTCAAGCTGCACGCCGCGCTGCCACCGCCACTGCGCGACCGGGCCACCCAGCTCCAGCAGCGCTTCCACCTGGACACCCCCGGCTGGTACGCCGACGGCGACGCGTCCCCGGAACTGGCCCGCACCGCCGAGGCGGTCTGGCGTCAGCACCGCATCGAGGTGCGCTACCGCGGCTGGCGCGGTGAGGTGACCCGCGTGCTGGAGCCATACGGCCTGGTGCTCAAGGGCGGCCGGTGGTACGTGGTGGCCACCCAACCCGGCCGGGCCGCACCGGCGACCTACCGGGTCAACCAGATCCTCGCCCTGACCCCGCTGGCGCAGGAGTTCGAGCGACCGGCCGACTTCGACCTGCCGGCCTGGTGGCGGGCGCACGTCGTGGGGTTCCGGGCCCGCCTGCACCGCGACGAGGCCACCGTCAGGCTCTCCCCCGCCGGCCGCGAGCGGCTACGGGAGGTCGGCAGCGATCCGGTGGTGGCCGCCGTGGATGCCAGCGCCGGGCCACCCGACGCGCTGGGTTGGGTGACCGCTGTGCTGCCCATCGAGTCGCTCACCCATGCCCACGGTGACCTGCTGCGCCTCGGCGCCGACGTGGAGGTGCTGACCCCCGTCGCTCTCCGCGAGCGCCTGGCCGCCACGGCGGCCGGGCTGGCGGCCCTCTACGCCCCCACCGGACAGCCGGCGCGATAGTCCGCTGCTTCCACAGTGGAAGCCGGCGGGACATCGACTGTCGGCATCGTGTGCCACTCTGGGGACCGTCACCCGCGGTCACCGGAGGTGAGGGCTACGTTACGGCTACGTGCACTGGTCGCCGTCCCCGGTACCGGGCCGGTGACCCTCGACGTCCCCGCCGGCACGACGACGGCGCTTGTGGGGGCACCTGCGGTCGGCACCGCGGTGGCCCGGGTGCTTGTCGGGCTCGCCGCACCGGTCACCGGGCGGATCATGGTCGGCGTCCGGGACGTGACGGCGCTGCCGCCGCCGCGTCGGCAGATCGGCTACGTGCCGGCCGGCGGCGCGCTGCTGCCGCAGCTCACCGTCCGCCGCAACATCGAGTACGGCCAGCGCAAACGCGAGCGGGTGCACGAGGTGGCCGACGACTGGACGTCCACTGTGGTGGACCGGCTGGAGCTTGCCCCGACGCTCGGACTGCTACCGCACCTGCTCTCCGACGCCCAACGGTTCCGGGTGGCGCTGGCCCGCGCGGCGGTGTGCCTGCCCGAGGTCCTCGTGGTCGACCTGCCCACCGAGCCGGCCGGCGGCAGCCGCCTCGGCGACCTGCTGCCACGACTGTCCCCGCCGGACGCGCCCGGAGTGGCGGTGCTGGTGTGCACGGCCGACCCGGCCGCCCTTGCCGAGATCCCCCGGCGGCACGAGCTGGTCACCGAGGCCGACGGGGCGCCCCGGTGACGCCGGGCGGCCGGACCACCCGGCGTACCCTGCTGCGCGCCGCCACTGTCGGCGCGGCCGCTACCGTCGCCGGCTGCGCCGGAAGCACCCGTTCGGTGCAGGTGGCGGTGGTGTGGAGCGGCGGCGAACTGGACCGCTTCCGGCAGGTCGTGAAGGGCTACGGCCCTTCGGTACACGTGGTCAGCGCCGGCAATGACATCGACGCGTTCCTGCGCGCCCGGCATCTCGCCGGCACCGCACCGGACGTGGCGATCCTGCCGCGTCCCGGCCTGGTCACCGAGTACGCCGCCCGGGGATGGCTGCGGCCCGTGCTCCCGTCCGACGAGTACGCGGTGCCCGCCGGGCTGAACGATCTGCTGAGGACCGGCGGACACCGCTACGGCGTGTGGGTGAAGGCGGCGCACAAGTCCCTCATCTGGCACCTGCCTTCGGTGCTGCCCGACCCGCCGACCAGTTGGGACGAGCTGGTCGCGCTGACCCGCCGGCTCGGCACGCTCGCCGTGCGGGGGGACGGCCCGGCGCCGCTGGCGATCGGCGCGGCCGACGGCTGGGTGCTCACCGACTGGTTCGAGAACGTGCTGGCCGACCTGGCGCCCGCCGCGTACGACGCCCTGGCCGGGCCGGACGCCGACTGGCGGGGCCGGCCGGTGCGCGACGCCCTGGACCGGCTCGCCGAGCTGTGGAGCATCGACGGCGCGTTCGTCGGAGGCGGCCGTCGCGCCCTGCTCACCCAGTACGAGGAGTCGGTGATCCAGGTGGTGCGCTCCCGCCGTGCGGTAATGGTCTTCGAGGCCGACTTCACGGCCGAGGTGGGCAGCAGGTTCCGCAGCGGCTCCGAGGAGGCGGCCGCCTTCCGGTTCCCCAGCGCCGAAAGCGGCGGCCCGCTGATCGTCGGCGGGGACGCGGCTGTCGTGTTCGCCGACGCCCGGGGCGGGGTCGAGCTGGTCGAGTGGCTGACCAGGGCCGACTCGTTCCACCCCTGGCTTCATGCCGGCGGCTACCTGTCACCGAACACCACGATCCCGCTGGCCGACTACACGAATCCGGTCCGCCGCCGGTTCGCCGCCGAGATGCGCGATCCGGGCACGCTGCGGTTCGACCTCTCCGACCAGCTGCGCGGGGCGTTCACCGGCTCCGACGGCGTGGGCATCTGGCGGATCATGCAGGACTTCTTCGCCGACGTCACAGGTGGCGTACGCGCCGCCGAGGCGGTCCGGCGTGCCACCGGGCAGCTCGCCGCGGCGGCCCGCAGCGCGGGAGGTGGCCGATGAGCGAGACCCAGGTGCTCGGCGAGTTCGCGGTGCTCGACGACGTCGGCCCACCGCGCCGTGGCCGCGTGTACCCGGCGGCCGGAGCGACGTCCGCGCTGCTGTTGCCGGCCGCGCTGCTGCTCGGCGGGCTGTTGCTGTGGCCGGTGCTGCGCACCCTGCACGCCAGTGTCACGACAGACGGCCGCTGGGTCGGCGCGGAGCACTTCCGCACCGCCCTCGCCGCGCCGGGCACCGGCGCCGTGGTCGGACGGACAGTGCTGTGGGCGGTGCTGGTGCCGGCGGTGGTGACGGCGCTTGGTTACCTGCTCGCCGTCGCATCACGTCGCTCCCAGGAGGGCGGGCTCGTCCGGCTGATCCTGCTCGTGCCGGTAGCGCTGCCGCTCGTCGTCACCGGCGTGACGTTCCGGCTGATGTACGACCCCGACCCGGGCCGTGGCCTGGCCACCCTGGTCGCGGCACGGCTGACCGGCCGGTCCGCCGAGGACGTCCCCCAACTGCTCGGGCCGCGCCTGGTCACTGTGGCGCTGATGTCGGCGTTCGTCTGGGCCTGGGTGGGGTTGGCGGTGCTGGTCTTCCGAGCCGCACTGGACCGGGTGCCGCCGAGCCTGGCCGACGCGGTACGCGCCTACGGCGGCGGTCGCCGGCACGTCCTGTGGGACGCGCAGTGGAGGCCGCTGCTGCTGCGTACCGTCGCTGTGGTTTTCGCGCTTGTGGCGCTCGGCACCAGCCGGACCTTCGACCTGATCCTGGTCATGACGCCCGGGTCGGTGCGCGACGACGCGGCGGTGCTGGCGCTGCGGGTCTGGCAGACCTCCGGTGGCACCACCACCGGGCCGGGCGCCGCGCTCGGCGTCGTCTGGCTGGTGGCGGTCGTCGCCGGCATGCTGGTGGCCGCTCTCTTCGTCCGTCAGGCGTGGCCGCCGCCGCGCGTCGAGGCCGGCTCGGAGCCCGCCGCGCTGGCACCGCCACGACGGCTGTTCCGGCTGCTCGCCGCGGCCGCCGCGGTGGTGTGGCTGATACCGCTCGTCGTGCTCGTCGCCACCTCGGCACACGGGCAGGTGGACGCGGCGGCGCGCGGCTGGTGGTCGACGCCACCCGGTGCGGGCTCCTATCACGCCCTGCTGACCAGCGGTGAGCTGTGGCGAACGCTGGGCTTCACGCTGCTGCTTGCCACAGTGGTGACCGCCACGGTGCTGGTCATCGCGCTGCTGGCCGCGTACCCGCTGGCCTGGCTGACCGGGCCTGCCGCGCAGGCGACCGGCCTGCTGCTGATGGCCGCGACCATCGTGCCGGTGCAGGTGATCGCCGGCCCGGTCAACGAGGTGCTGGGCGTGGTCCTGTCCTCGGGGACCGCCCGAGGGTTGGCTCTTGTGCACGTGGCGCTGGGCGTGCCGTTCGCGGTGCTGGTGCTGCGCAACGCGTTCGCCGACCTGCCCGCCGAGCAGGTGCGCGGCGCCCGGCTGGGCGGTCGACGGTGGTGGGGCGCGCTGCGCCGGCTGGGCCGGCACAACCTGCCCGCCGTTGTCGCCGTCTCCGTTCTGGAGTTCGTCCAGGTTTGGAACGACCTGGTGGTTGGGTTGCTGTTCAGCGGGCCGGAGGCCACGCCGCTGGGGTTGTTCCTGGCCGGGCAGACCCGAGGCTTCGTGTCCAACAGCGGCGTCTTGGCCGCCGGGTCGGTGCTCGCCTCGGTGCTCCCGGTGGTGCTGATGGTGCTCGCCCGGCGGCAACTCGTCGCCGGCCTGGTCTCCGGCGGTGTCCGGTGACCAGGCCCGGCGGCGCTGGTCGAGGGCCGCGCTGGCCGGTGCTCATCGCGGTCGGCACGCTTGTCAGCGGGGTGCTCGGCAACCTCGCCAGCAATCTGCTGTCCGAGCTGGCCGCCAGCGTGCTCGGCCCGGCGAGCATCGCGCTTGCCGTCAGCGGCGCGGCCGGCTTCGTGGTGTTCGAGATGCGCCGACGCCGGGCCGTGCGCGAGACCGGCCCGGAACCCACCGACGTCGTCACCGCACCCGTCACCGACGTGCCGACGCTGCCGTATCCGGCCGGGTTCACGGGCCGCGACGAGCACGTCCAGACGGTGCTCGGCCTGCTCGCCCACGAACACGCGGTGGCGGTGCTGGGCCGCCGGGCTGTGGGCACCTCCGCCTGCGCCGTCCAAGTGGCGAACCTGTGCCGGGACGACTACCCGGACGGCCAGTACCACCTCGACCTGCGTCGGGGCGGTCGGCCCCGCACCGCCCGCCAGGTGCTCACCGCGCTGGCGGGTGTCCTGGGCACCGCGCCGCCCGCCTCGGGCCGGCCGGACGCCCTCGCGGCCGCCGCCGCAGCGCTACGCCGCAGGCTCGACGGCCGCAAGATCCTGCTGGTGCTGGACAACGTCGACAGTCCCGAACAGGTACGGCCGCTGCTGCCACCCACCGCCCGCACCTGCCGGCTGTTGTTCGCCGGTGGGCCCGCGCTCAGCGGGCTCAGCGGGGTGGTCGCACACTGGATCGCCGAGCCGGGCCCGGACGAGGCGGTCGAGCTGTTCGCGGCGGCCGGCAGTGCCGCGCCCGCCGCCCGGGCCCGCCGCGCCGACCCGCGCACCGATCCGGCGGTACGCGACATCGTCGACCTGTGCGGCAGGCAGCCCCGCACGATCCGCGCGCTGGGCTACCGCACCGCGCAGCACGGCTGGCGGCACTCGGACGTGCTCGACGCGCTGCGACGCGCGGTGCACACCCCGCCGCACCAGCGGGTCGCCGTGTCGCCGGCAGCCCAACTGGTCACCGAACGCGACATCGCGTACCGGGCGTTGACCCGCGAGGCCCGCCGCCTGTACAGGCTGATGTCGCTGACCCCCGCCCCGGTGGACCGGCCGACCATCACCGCGCTGGCCGCCCGGCACCCCGACCGGGTGACCGCGCTGCTGGACCAGCTCGCGGCCGCCGCGTTCGTGGTCGGCGCACCCGGTGACCGGTACGAGATCCGGCCGCTGCTCGCCGCGAACGCCCGGCTGCACCTGCGCGCCGCCGAACCGTCCCGGACCCGTGTCGCCGCGCAGGCCCGGCTGACCCGGCACCTGGCCCGTCGGGCCGAGCGGCACGCGGCCAACCTGGCCGTGCTCGGCTCACCGCCGGACCGGGAGTGGTCACTGCCGCTGGACGACGACCCGTACGGCTGGTTCGACCTGCACCAGGAGCTGCTGCTGGCGGTGGTACGGGTGCCGGCCGGCGCGGCCGAGACGCTGCCCCGTCGGGTACGCCGCTGGTGGTTCCGGCTGGCCGTGGCGCTGTGCGGATGGCTCGCGCACGTGGAACGGCTCGACGAGTGGGAGCAGGTCTGCCGTACCGTGCTGGCCACCCCGACCGCCGACGACCGGCCGGAGATCGCCGGGTGGGCGCACAACGAGCTGGGCGTGCTGCGTCGACGCCGACACGACCCGCAGGGCGCCGCCGCCGCGCTCACCCTCGCGGTTGCCGAACGGGGTCGGCGCGGCACCGCCCAGGCCCGGATGAACCTCGGTCTGGCCCTGCTCGACCTGGGGCAGCTCGACGACGCGGTGGAGCACCTGGAGCTGTCCCGCCGGCACCGCTCCTCGGCGGACCGGGCCGGGCACGCCCTCACCGACCTGGGTCTCGGCGCGGCCCAGCTGGCGCGGGGCGAGCTGGACACCGCCCACCACCACCTCGTGCGTGCGGCCAACACGTTCCGGTCGGTGGGTGACGCGCGCGGCTACGCGGCGGCCCTGACCAACCTCGTGCTCGTGCACGCCACACTCGGCGAGCACCTGGACGCCGCGCAGGCGTGGCGGGCGGCGCTGCGCGAGTACGAGTCGGTGAACGATCCGACCAGCCGGGCAGCGGCATTGCTCAACGCCGGGGCGACGCTGTTGACAAGCGCACCGGGGCAGGCGCGGGCGGCATACGAGTTGCTTGCCGAGAGCCGGCGGCTGCGTGAGGCCGGCCGGCCGACCCCGGGGCTGGCCCGGACCCTGCTCTACCTGGGCGACGCCGCCGACTCGCTGGGTGACCGCGCGGAGGCGCGGCGGCACTGGGTGGACGCGGCATCGGTGGCCGAGGAGGTCCACGACGAGCCGGTGCTGGCCGCCGCCGACACCCGGCTGGACGACTCCGACGCCGTGCGGGACGCCTCCGACGCCGTGCCGGGTGACTCCGACGCCGTGTTCGGCGACACGTGACCGCCGCCGACGGGCGACTCACCGCCGACGGCACGGTCTGGGAGAGTGTGTGACCGTGGATGCGCTCACGGTACGGGGACTCAGTCGCAACTTCGGCAACCTGGTGGTGCTCGACGACGTGAGCTTCGCGCTGCCGGCGGGCCGGATCGCTGTGGTGCTGGGCCCCAACGGCAGCGGCAAGACCACCCTGCTGCGTTGCGTGGTGGGCGCCGACCGGCCGGACGCCGGTGAGGTGCTGGTGCAGGGCCGCCGGGCCGACGAGACCGATCCGCAGGTACGGGCGCTGGTGGCCGCCGCCCTGGACGACATCGACTTCTTTCCCGACCTGTCAGTGGTCGAGCACCTGGAACTTGTCGCGTACGCGCACGGGGGCAACGCCGAGCCGGTCGAGGAGGTGCTCGTCGAGCTGGGCCTGGAGCCGGCCCGCGACCAACTGCCGGTGACCCTGTCCAGCGGGCAGCGCCGCCGGCTGGCCCTGGCGTCCTGCTTCGTACGCCCCCGTCGGGTGCTGATCCTTGACGAGCCGGAGCAGCGGCTGGACGTGCGTGGCCGGCAGTGGCTGGCGCAGCGGCTGCGCCGGGAGCGGGACGCCGGCACCGCAGTGCTGCTGGCCTCGCACGACCCGGAGTTGATCGACGCGGTGGTCGACGAGCGGATCGAGATCGGCCGGTGACCGCACCACCTGCCACGATCGCCGACGCGCCGGTCGAGGTGCCCAGCGCCCGTCAGGTGCGTACGCGCCTGCGTCTGGCCCGCCGTCGTCACCACGAGCACTCGCTCGGCGACGTGCTTGGCGACGCGTACGTCATGGTGCTGTTCGTGGGCATGTACGGCTGGTTCGCGATCAGCGCCAGCCGCGACATGCTGGCCTCCCCCACCGTCGGCCGGGCCGATCCGGGGGTGCGGTGGTGGCTGGCGGTGGCGGCGCTGCTGGCCGGCGCCGGGCTGGCCTGGCGGGGTCTGCGGGCGCTCGGCCCGCTGCTTGTCACGCCGGCCACGCAGAGCTGGGTGACAAGCGCCCCTGTCGACCGGCGGGCCTGGCTGGCGCCCCGCCTCGGTGTCCTGCTGGTGGGCGCGGCGACCGGCACGGCGCTGCTCGGCGTGGCAGTGGCGGTGCTGGGCGGCGTCACCGAGCCGGGCGCCCTGGGCTGGGCGGCAGGCGCCGGCGCCGGGTGGGGCGCTGCCGCGCTGGCCCTGAGCGTCGTCGCCCAGGGTGACCGGGCGGGCCGGCGGTGGCCGACGCTCGTCGGCGTGGTGCCGATGGTGGCGGCTGGCGTCGTCACGGCCGTGGTGGTGCTCGCCGGTCGACTCGGCAACGGGCTGCCCCAGCCGGCGACGCTGCCGACGGCCGCGCTGGTCGCCGTGGGGGTGCCGCTCGCTGTCGCCGGCACGCTCTTCGCGGTCCGCGCGCTGCCCCGGGTGGACAGGGCCACGCTGACCACCGGCGCGCAGTTCGCCAATGCCGCCGCCACGGCGACGATCCTGCTCGACCCGAGCATGCTCACCAGCCTGATGGAGAGCCGCCGGTGGCGTCGCATCGGCCGGGTGCGCAGCAGCCGGATCCGGCCCGGGCCGAGCTGGTGGGCGCTGTTGCAGGTCGACGTACGTCGGTTGCGCCGTCACCCCAGCGCCGTGCTGATCTGGGCTGCGCTCGTCGGCGTCCAGTACGCTGCCGCGCTCGCCCTGCCCGGGCTGGCCGGCGCGGCGCAGGTCGTGTTCGCCTACCTCGCCACCGACCGGCTCACCGGGGGCCTGCGGTCGATCAGCCGGTCGCCGGGGTTGCGCCGGGCGCTCGGCGGAAGCGACAACCTGCTGCGTGGAATCCACGTGGTGGTGCCGGCGATCGGTGCGGGCCTGTGGTGGCTGCTGACCCTGCCGACCGTCGAGGCCGGGCCGCCCTGGCTGGCGCCGACGTTGGCGCTCGGCGTGGTGGCCGCCGCCTGGCGGGCTGGCACCCGACCGCCGATCAACTACGGCGGCGCGACTGTCAACACGCCGTTCGGGATGGTCCCGGTGGACCTGCTGCGCCAGGGGTCACGTGGGCCGGCGTTGCTGGCCGTGCTGGTGCTCGTGCAACTGTTCCTGGGCTGACCAGCCCTGCCGACGTGCGGGCCGGTGTCGGCGTTTCAGCTGGTGGCGCGGGTCAGATCGCGCAGCGCGGCGGCGACCTGCGTGACGCCGTTCTCGATCTCGGTAGTCGTGCGGGCCGCGTAACCGAGGACCAGACCCGGCCGGTACGGGCGCTGACAGTGCCAGGTCAGAGGTTGCACCTTCACGCCGCGCGCCAGCGTCGCCGCCGCCAGGTCGGTGTCCGCCACGGCGCCCGGCACGGTGATCATCAGGTGCAGCCCGGCCGCGGCACCGTGCGCGGTGGCACCCGGCAGGTGCCGGGCGACGGCGGCGATCATCGCGTCCCGGCGGCGGATGTGCCGGCGGCGCAGCAGCCGCAGGTGCCGATCCAGCGCGCCGGAGGTCATCAGCTCCGCCAGCACCAGTTGCGGCAGCACCGCGTTGCCCAGATCGGCGTTGCGTTTCGCGGCCACCACGGCCTCGCGCCAGCGGGACGGCACGAGCAGCCAGCCGACCCGCAGCGCCGGGGCGAGCAGTTTGGACACGCTGCCGGTGTAGCAGACCTGCTCGGGCACCAGCCCGTGCAGCGCCGGCACCGGTGGACGGTCGTAGCGGTGCTCGGCGTCGTAGTCGTCCTCGATGACCACACCGCCGGCCCGCGCCCACTCGACGAGCCGCCGGCGGCGGTCACCGTCGAGCACCACGCCGGTCGGGAACTGGTGCGCGGGGGTGAGCAGCACCGCCGGTACGCCGCTTGCGGCCAGTTCGTCGACGCGCAGTCCGGCGTCGTCCACGGCGATCGGCGGGGTGGCCATCCGCCAGTTGTTCAGATGCTGGCGTACTCCGAGTGAACCCGGGTCCTCGACGGCGATCCGGTCGATGCCGGCCGGACCGAACGCCTGGGCGAGCAGCCCGAGCGACTGGGACACACCAGCCACGATGATCACGTCGGAGGGGTCGACGGCGATGCCGCGGCTGCGGGCCAGCCGGGCGGCCACAGCCTGCCGCAGCACGGGCGCGCCGCGCGGGTCGCCGTAGCCGAGGTCGGCCGCGGCCAGGCGACGCAGCACGGTCCGTTCGGCGCGCAGCCAGTCCGCGCGGGGAAAGGCCGTCAGGTCGGGTACGCCGGGTGTCAGGTCGATGGTCGCGCGGGCCGCGCGTACCGCGTCGAAGATGTCGCTGCCCGGAGCCGGCGGGAAGAGCGCCGCAGGTGCCGGCGCGGCGGTCGGGGCGGGTGCCGGCGGGGCCGGCGCGGCGGGACCGCCGACCACCACGGTGCCGGCCCGTCCCCGGCCGCTGAGGTGGCCCTCCTCGGTGAGCCGCTGGTACGCCTCGGTGACCACACCCCGGGAGACGCCGAGGTCGGCGGCGAGCACGCGGGTGGCGGGAAGCCTGTCGCCGACCGGAATCCGCCCCTCGGCGATGGCCTGCCGCAGCCGCGCGGCAAGCCAGTCGGCGAGGCCGCCGGGCGGCGCGTCGGCGATGGTCAGGTGCAGAAAATCCGACCCGGCCGATATGGACCCCTCGGACGCGTTCGGTTTGGCCCTGCTCATCGGTCCATCGTGGCAGCAGAGTGGGCAGGAGACCGCCCGCCCACCGCGCCGGAGGACAACCGTGACAATCCCGTTCCTGATCACCACGCTTGTCGTGGTGGTGACCCCGGGCACCGGGGTGTTCTTCACCCTCTCCGCCGGGCTGTCGCGAGGCGCCCGAGCCGGGGTGCTGGCGGCGTTCGCCTGCACGCTGGGCGTCGTGCCGCACCTGCTGGCGGCGATGACAGGGCTTGCCGCGCTGATGCAGGCGAGCGCGACAGCGTTCGAGGTGGTCCGGTACCTCGGCGTCGGCTACCTGCTCTACCTGGCCTGGTCGACGGTGCGCGACCGCAGCGCCTTCACGGCCGGCGGCGATCAACCGGCCCGCTCGGCGACCCGGGTGATCGTCTCCGGTGTCCTGGTGAACCTCCTCAACCCCAAGCCGACGCTGTTCTTCGTGGCGTTCCTCCCGCAGTTCGTGGACACCACCGCCCCGGGCTCGACCCGGGCGATGCTCGTCTGCGGCGCGGTGTTCATGCTGCTCACCTTCGCGGTGTTCAGCGGCTACGGCATCTTCGCGGCGCGCGTACGGGACCGGGTGCTCACCCGCCCCCGCGTCACCGACTGGCTGCGCCGATCCGTCGCCGGCACGTTCGTCGCGCTCGGCGTGACACTCGCCCTCACCGAACGATAGGAGTCCCGTGCAGTTCGAACACTCGGCGCACCTGCGCGCCGCACACCCCGACCTGGTGGCCGGCGTGGTGCAGGCGACCGGGATCACCGCCACCGCCGACGTGCGGCAGCGCGCCGCCGGCCACCTGGCCCGCGCCCGGGAGCGCCTGGCCGGCGGCCCGGAGAGCACATTCGGTGAGAACCAGGCGTGGCGGCGGGCGTACACCGCCATGGGGTTGCGACCCACGCAGTACCGGTGTGCCTCCGAGGCTCTGCTGCGACGGCTACGCCTGGACGGCGAACTGCCCCGGCTGCACCCGCTTGTGGATCTCTGCAACGCCGTCTCGGCCGCGTACGCCATCCCGGTCGCCGTGCTGGACCTGGACCGGGTCGACGGCGACCTGACAGTCCGGCCCGCGCACGGCGACGAGGATTACCTCACCTTCGCCGGAGACATCGAACATCCCGACCCCGGCGAGGTGACCTATGTCGACGCCGCCGGACGGGCCCACGCGCGGCGGTGGGTCAACCGGCAGAGCGGCCTGTCCGCCGTACGGGCTGACACGTCGTCAGTGCTGATCGTGGCCGAAGCGCTGCACGCGGACGCCGAACGGGACGTGACAGGGCTGGTCGCCGCGCTGGTGGCGGACCTGACCGACGGCTGGGGCCCACCGGTGGCGTCGGCCGTGCTTACCGCCGCGACACCCCGGTTCACCGTACGGGCGGCAGGCGTCCCCGGTGAGGAGGTGGCGCCGGCGACGAGGTGACTGTGGTCGCCCCGACAGCGGGCACCCGGCGCGTCGGTCGTGAACCGGACAGCGAGCGGCAAAGCCGGCACGTATCCTCCGCATTCCGGTGATCGTGGCCACGACGGAGGAGGACCGGATGCCCGGGTGGGCTGACCGGGGCGGCCGGCAACGACGCGCCTTCGTCGTCGGCGGAGTGCTGCTGACGGTCGCCGCCGTGATGCTGCTCGCCGCCTGGCGCAGCACCGGCTTCCTCAGCGACCTGCTGCTCAACCTCGGCTCCAGCGTGGTGCTCGCGGCCATCTCGTACGTCATCTTCGACCCGCTGTTCGAGGAGGCCCGCAGGGCGCGGGTGCAGGAGCATCTCAGCTTCGACCAACGCGCCTTCGTGACGCGGCTGCACCGCTCCGGCCGCCGGGTGCGGATCCTCGACACCTGGACGATCCTGCTGGAACGTACGCACCGGGACGAGACCCTGGGCGCGGTACGGGCGGCGCTTGCCAACGGCGCGCAGGTGCAGTTGCTCCTGCTCGACCCGGACTGCACCGCCGCGCAGCAACGCTCCGAGGAGTTGGAGCGGCAGCGGGTGGACGTGCCACGCCAGATCCGCACCAACCTGCGCCACCTGGCGGCCTTCCAGAGCACCCTGGACCCCGCGCTGCGGCACCGGCTCCAGGTGCGGCTCTATGACGCGTCCCCGTCGATCCAGCTCTACCAGTGGGACGGGCGGGCGCTGATCTCGTTCTTCCCCATCGGGAAGCTCTCGTTCAACGTGCCCCAGCTGGAAGTCGACATGGACAGCCCGTGGGGTGGGTTCGTGCACGCCCGGTTCGAGGAACTGTGGGAGCACGAGCAGGCCACCGTGAACCTGGAGCGATACTGGTCGGTCACCGTCACCCTGCGCCACGACGGCTCCGACGTGGTCGAGGTGCCGGTGCCCTACGTGACTGTGGACGGGCAGCACTACGTCGACTGCGGGAGCTTCCGGGTGACCGGGCCTCTGACCGTGCGGGCTGTGCTGCCGCCCCGCGCCCCGGGCGCGGCCCCGGCGGTGTTCGGGCTGGCCGAGCCCGCCGACACCGACCGCACGCCGGCCGCGACGGTGAAGCGGCACTTCGACCAGAAGTACGGGCGCGGCGACGAGCAGCGGGCGATCCGTCGGCTGGTGCCACCGCCGGGCGGGCCGCGTACCCCGGTGCCCCGCTCCACGGCGGCCGGCGACGCGCACGGACGGTGACCCCCCGACCGGCCCGGTCGGGTGCCCCGCGAAACAATGGTGACCCCCGGCGCTCCCAGCGCCCGAGCACCCGGAGGCCGTCTCGTGCAGCCCGACCCCGCACCGTCGCCCGGGTCGGCGCAGCTGCGCGCCGACTGCGGACGTTGCTTCGGGTTGTGCTGCGTGGTGCCCGCCTTCGCCGCGTCGGCGGACTTCGCCATCGACAAGCCGGCCGGGCGACCCTGCCCCAATCTGCGGCCGGACCACCGCTGCGGCATCCACACGCAGTTGCGGGAGCGGGGGTTTCCAGGCTGCACGGTGTTCGACTGTTTCGGCGCCGGGCAGCAGGTCGCCCAGGTCACCTTCGGCGGACGGGACTGGCGTGACGCGCCGGACACCCTGCCGGCGATGGCCGAGGCGTTCACGGTGCTGCGACCCCTGCACGAGCTGCTCTGGTATCTCGCCGAGGCGCTGACGCTGCACCCGCCGGCCGGCCTGCGCGTCGAGTTGGAACGCGCCCGCGCCGACACCGCAGCACTCACCGCCGCCGACCTGGCCCGGCTACGCACCGTGGACGTCGCCGCGCACCGCGACCGCATCAATCCGCTGCTGTCCCGGGCCGGCGACGCTGCGCGTTCCCCGGGAGGCGCCGACCACCGGGGCGCCCCGCTGATCGGGGCGGACCTGCGCCGGGCGGACCTACGCCGGGCCAACCTGCGTGGAGCGCTGCTGATCGGCGCCGACCTGCGCGGCGTCGACCTCGGCCGGGCCGACGTCACCGGCGCGGACCTGCGAGGGGCCGACCTACGCGGCGCGGACCTGCGCGGGACGCTCTTCCTGCACCAAGCCCAACTGGACGCCGCCCGCGGCGACGCGCGCACCGGACTGCCGGCGACGCTGACCCGACCGGCGCACTGGACGGCTCTGCCCCTCACGCCGGTGCGCCGCGCCACGCCGGCCGTCACCTCGACGCGCCGCCGCCGACGCCGCTGAGCCGTCAGCACGCGCGCCCGGCGGAGTCGGCGGCGGGCAGGCGCCGAGCGGGTGAGGTTTCGGCACGATGACGCCGGGTAGCCACCGCCGACGCGCAACGGCACCGACGGGGGGCACGGCGTGGGTTTCCGAAAGCGTGACGGTGAGGAGCCGGCGGACCCGGCACATGCCGAGGACGAGGCCGGCCAGGTCCCGTTGGTGCAGGTCGAGGCGGACACCGAGGTTCCGCCACCGGACGACACCGACGTACGGCCGGACATCGTGACCGAGGACAACGGCTCGGGTATGACGGGCGGCTCGTCCGGAAGCAGCGGCGGCGGATCCAGCATGCCCGGCCATCCGGACGCGGCCCGCTGACACTCGGCGCGGCGCCGGCTCAGCGCGCGGCGCGTTTGTCGGCGGCGGGCTGGCGCGGCGCTGTGGTCAGCGGATGACCGGCGCGGCGCGATCGTCAGCGGCGGCCTGAGGCCGGCGCGATCGTCAGCGGCGGGCTGGGGCGGCGGTCCGGGCCTCGGTCATGCCCTTGTTTGCCAGTCCGTCGGCGCGCTCGTTCTCCGGGTGCCCGTTGTGCCCCTTGACCCACAGCCAGGTGACCTGGTGCCGCTCGCAGGCTGCCTCCAGCCGCTGCCACAGGTCGGCGTTCTTCACCGGCTGCTTCGCGGCGGTCAACCAGCCGTTGCGCTTCCACGACGCCAGCCAACTGGTGATGCCGTTGCGCACGTAGGTGCTGTCGGTGTGCAACTCCACGCTGACCGGGCGGTTCAGGCTCTCCAACGCCTGGATGGCGGCCATCAGCTCCATCCGGTTGTTCGTGGTCGGGGTGGCCTCGCCGCCGCACAGCTCCCGCTCGTGGTCGCCGTAGCGCAGCAGCGCACCCCAACCGCCCGGCCCGGGGTTGCCACTGCACGCCCCGTCGGTCCAGATCTGCACGCCCCTGCCGGCCACCGCGTCCACCATGGCAGGCAACCTACCGGGCGCTGACGTCGTACGCCCTGCTCGGGGGGGCGGCCACGCCGGGCCGGGGACAGCGAAAATCGAGCGCGCCGGCCCGTCCCGGTCTGCCAGAGTCGATCCCATGAACGGGACCTGGGACGGCCTGCGGGCCGAGGTGCGGCAGACGATCGACGAGCTGATCAGCAACGGGCGCGAATCCGGCGTACAGGTCGCCGCCTATCTCGACGGTGAGCCGATCCTGGAGGTGCACGTCGGCAGCGCGGACCGGGCCACCGGTCGGCCGTTGACCGCCGACACACCGATCTGGAGCGTGTCGACCGGCAAGGTCCTCACCGCGACGGTGGTGCACGTGCTGGCCGAGCGCGGTGAGCTGGACTACGACCTGCCGATCGCCGAGGTGTGGCCGGAGTTCGCCCGGCACGGCAAGGACCGCGTCACCCTGCGGCACGCGCTCACCCACACCGCGGGCGTACCCGCCCTGCCGAAGGACGTCACGCCGGAGGACTTCACCGACTGGGACCGGATGTGCGCGCTCCTGGCCGACACCGAACCGATCGCGCCACCCGGCGAGTTGAAGGCGTACCACGCGTGGACGTTCGGCTGGTTGATCGGCGAGGTGGTTCGCCGGGTCACCGGCCGGCGCGTGTCGCAGGTGCTCGCCGAGGACGTGGCCGGGCCGCTCGGGGTCGCCGACGAGCTGTATCTCGCCGTACCGGCAGGCGACCTGGACCGGCTGGCCCGGGTCGAGGACCGCAACCTGTCGGCGCTGTTCGACTTCGCGAGCGCCAACCTGCCGAACTTCGACCGGGTCGCCCCGGCCGGTGTCCGACCGGGCGCGGAGATCGGCGGTCGCGCCGACTTCCTCACCGCCGAGGTGCCGGCCACCGGCACCATGACCGCCCGCGCTGCGGCTCGGATGCTCGCCGCCCTGATCGGCGAGGTCGACGGCGTCCGGCTGATCTCGCCGGCCCGACTGCGCACCGCCACGACACCAGCCGGAGCCGGCCCGGAGTGGGTGTTCGGCCAGGAGACGACCTGGGGCCTCGGGTACGCCGTGGACGCCGACGGTTCGTTCGGTGCGGCAGGCAGCGGCGGCAGCCTCGCGTACGCGTACCCGGATCTGGGGTTGACTGTGGCGGCGACGAAGACGTTGCTCGGGGCGGGTGACGGCGACCCGATGGAGGACCTGCGGGTGCTGGTCCGCGATGCGGTGGCAGCGAGGCGCTGAGCCGACCCGGGTCAGCCGGGCGGCGTGGCCGACCCCGGCCCGACGGCGTCCGGCTCGGCCTCGAGGTGAGCGCCCGGCGCGGCGCCCACCACGGCGGCCGGGATGGGCGGCGCGGGCCGGGCGGGCCGCAGCCGGTCGCGGACGCGGTGCGCGGCGTCGCCAGCGGTCGCCGCGATCATCGGCACCAGCCGCGTGGAACTCATGATCGCGATCTCCTCGGCCGGGGTGGTCGCGCCGTCGAGGAAGCGCAGCACCCGCTCGGCGGGGTTGCGGTCAAAGAGTCGGTCGAAGAACTCGGGGCCGCCGACCCCACCCCGGTCCAGCGCGCGCAGGGCCACCGCGTCCATCCAGCGGTGCCGCCGGGGGTACGCCGCGTCGGGCACCGGCGGCCGGCCGGCGGCGAGTGCGCGGGCAACCTGGTCGGCCTGGCGGTACATGGCCGAGAACGTGAAGCCGGTGGAGGGGCGGGTGGCGCCACCTGCCGTGCCGAGGCGTACGACCCGAGGTGACGGGCGGGCCGTGAACGGGGCGTCGGTCATCGGGATCACCCCGTTCTCCACCTCGCGCACCCGCAGCCCGGTCGGATCGAGGCCGAGCAGGTCCCGGTAGCCGGCCAGCGCCGTGTCGTAGCCGGCGTCGGTGAGCAGGTCCGGCGAGAACTCGGTGTACTCGACAAGGGCGTAGCGGTCGCTGACCGGCAGCACGTAGCCGAAGGAGACGCCTCGGGTCGGCTGCGGGGCGCGGAAGTCCATGAGAACCGCCCGGCGCCTGTCGAACACCGGCCGGTCGGCCTCCAGCCACCAGCCGCGGAAGTGCTGCAACCAGGTGGTCCGCCCCGGTCGCGCCGGTGGGCGGGGGCGGGAGTCGAGCACCCAGCCGGCCCGGATGCTCCGCCCGTCACCGGCGCGCACCAGCACGCGGGTGCCGTCGTCGGTCACCGTCTCGGCGGGCGCGACGATCCTTGTGACGCCCAGGCGACGCTCGGCAGCGGCAGCGGCGTCGTAGACGGGGCCGGAGCGGAGCATCGCGTACCGCAGGGGGGCCAGGTCCAGGACGCGGCGGCGCGTCGGCGTGGCCACCTCGACATGCTGCCAGCTCGCGCTGAGCAGCGGGTCGAGGTCGTTGTCAGGGTGGCCCCAGAACGCCCAGGTGCGGTCCTGGCCGCGTCGGCGCACCGGGTCGACGACGGCGATCCGCAGGTCGCGCACGCCGTGCCGGGCCAGCGCGGCGAGCAGTAGGGACGCGGCGCCACCGCCGCCGAGCAGCGCGAGGTCGACGTCGAGGGGCGCGCGTTCGGTCACCGCCCCACGCTGCCACACGACCGGTCCGGACGCCGGTCGGGGCGACACGATTGACAGGCAACCGTGCGGTTGCCTAAGTTCATGAGCAACCGCACGGTTGCCTGTTGGAGGTCTGGTGGACGAGGCGTTCCGGGCACTTGCCGATCCGAGCCGTCGCCGGCTGCTCGACCGACTCAACGAACGCAACGGTCAGACCCTGCGGGAGTTGTGCGACGGGCTGGCCACCACCCGCCAGGCGGTCAGCAAACACCTCGCGGTGCTGGAGTCGGCCGACCTCGTCACAACAGTGCGGCGTGGCCGGGAAAAGCTGCACTACCTCAACGCCGCCCCGATCACCGCCATCGCCGACCGGTGGCTCAGCCGCTACGACCGTCAGCGGGCGGCGGCGCTCGCCGACCTGAGCAGAGCCTTGGAGCGTCAACCCATGGAGAGCCCCACGTTCGTCTACACGACGTACATCACCACCACGCCGCAGCAACTCTGGGCCGCGCTCATCGAGCCGGCCTTCACCCGACGCTACTGGGGTGGGGTGGCCCTGGTGTCGGACTGGCAGGTCGGCTCGCCGGTGCTCTGGCAGGACGCGCCGGACGCCGAACCGCGCGACCTCGGGCAACGCGTCCTCGTCGCCGAGCCGTACCGGCGCCTCTCCTACAGCTGGCACGGCTTCCAACCCGAGCACGCCGAGCACTTCGGCTGGTCCGACGCCGAGCTCGCCGCACGTCTGGACGAGCGCCGGTCGACGGTGACCTTCGAGATCACGCCGCACGGGCCGTCGGCCGTACGGCTGACAGTCATCCACGACGGCTTCTCCCCCGACAGCGAGATGCACAAGGCGATCAGTGGCCAACTCGACGGCAGCGGCGGCTGGCCCGAGCTGCTGGCCAGTCTCAAGACGCTCGTGGAGACCGGTGAACCGATGCCCGAGTCGGTCCCGGCGGACCGCGCGGGCTGAGCAACTGGTCGGCGCGGCTGCCCGGCTGGTCGGCGCGGACTGATCGGCGGCTCGGCTTGGGCTGACCGGCTGGTCGGACGTCCGGGCCTTTCCGCAGCTCTCCCCGCCTTCGGGTGGACACGTGACGGCAACGAAGATTTCTCATTTTCACCGGATCGAGGTCCCAACCCACCTAGGGTTGGGCACACCGGTGCTAGTCACGGAGTTGGCCACCCGAACGACGTCCCACGTAGTCAGCGGACGAAAAGTGAGGGAAGACGCGTATGAAGGTCTCAACAGCACTCTGCTCGGCGGCGCTCGGCGTGGGCCTCGGCACGCTCCTGCTGCCGGGCGCCGCACTGGCCGACACGGTCGTGTCACCCGCCACCACCCCGGTCGGGGGGACCGTCGTGCTCACCGCGACGACCTGCAACCCGAAGTCGGGTGACGCCATCTTCCGCGTCACCGGGCCCAACCGCGACCAGAACGTCCGATCCACCACGGCCGCCGCCGGCGGCGGACTGAGCGCCGAACTCTTCACCGCCGGATTCACACTGGGCACCTACACGGTGGCCGCGACCTGCGGCGACGGCAGCTCGGCCGGCACCGCCACGTTCGCCGTCACCCCGATCGGCGGCGCACCTGCCGGCTCCGGCGGCGACAGCCGCGACACCGGCGCCCTCGCCGCCGGAGGCACGCTGCTCGGCGCCGCCGCCGGAGGCGCGGCGCTCCTGTATCGCCGGCGCCGCCCGGTGTCCACCGTCGCCTGACCGGCGGCCCGCACCATCCCTGAGAACGGGTGCCCGTGCCGGTGACACCGGCACGGGCACCCCGACCATCCGGAGGTCAGCACGTGTGGTGGCGGCGGATCCTCCCGGCGGCGGTGACCCTGCTCGGCGTGACCGGCCTGGGCCTGGTCGCCGTCGGCCTCACCGCCGGCCCGGCCCGGCCACCACAGCCGCCGGCCGGCACTCCGACCCGGATCCACCACGCACCGGATCTGGCACCGCTGACCCGCGCCGCGCCGGTCCGGGTGCAGATTCCCGCCATCGACGTACGCGCCGAGATCATCCCCGTCGGCGCGGACGCCAGCGGGGTGCTGGAGGTGCCACCGCTGGACAGGCCCACCATTGCCGGCTGGTACCGGCACGGAGTCAGCCCCGGCGAGACCGGCAACGCCGTCCTGGTGGGGCACGTCGACTCCCCGGCCGGCCCTGCGGTCTTCTTCGACCTCGGTCGACTCCGCGCGGGCCAGGAGATCCGGGTCGTCCGCGCCGACGCACAGGTCGCCACGTTCACAGTGGACGGCGTGCACGCGTACCCCAAGGATCGCTTCCCCACCGACCTGGTCTACGGCCCCGCGGACGCAGCCGGCCTGCGCCTGATCACCTGCGGAGGCCGGTTCGACAGCACAACCGGCAACTACGAGGACAACATCGTCGTCCTGGCAACCCGCACGGCCTAACCGCCCCCGCCCCGCTTCTCCCTCCCGCTCCCGCGATCTTGCACTTTGGGTCGCCGGTATGGGGGGTTTCTCACCTATGCGGGGCAGGAAGTGCAAGATCGCGGGGAGGGGTGGGGCGGGACGCAGGACGCGGGTGGGGCAGGATTTGGGGCATGGGTTCTGCGCGGCGGCGGGCTGGGGCGACTGTGGGGCGGGTGTGCCCGTGCGGCTCTGGTCAGGCGTACGCGGACTGCTGCGCCCCCGCGCACGTCGGCGACAAGCCAGCGCCGACGGCCGAGGCGTTGATGCGCTCCCGGTTCAGCGCCTTCGCCCTCGGCGACACCGACTACCTGCTGCGGAGCTGGCACTCGTCGACCCGGCCCACGTCTCTGGAGCTTGATCCGGGGCAGCGGTGGATCCGCCTGGAGATCGTCGAGACCCAGCGGGGCGGCCTGCTCGATGCCACCGGCACTGTGACGTTCCGCGCCCACTACCGGGACGCGGGTCGGACCGGCACGCTCACCGAAACCAGCCGCTTCGTCCGCGAGGACGGCCGGTGGGTCTACCTCGACGGTGACCAACTCTGACGGCTGTCCGGAGGTCAGCGTCCCGGTCCCGTCGACCGCGGAGACGAACCGAGGTGGGCAGGCGACCGACGCTGGGTGACCAACACGAGCGCCACCACGAGGTACGCCCCGGCGGTCAGCGCGAACGCCACCGCGTTGCTCGCCACCGTGGCGAGCAGGCCGTAGCCGGCGTAGGTCACGATGATCAGCACGTCGGTGGCCATCCCGGCCAGGGACGTGACAGTGGCGCGGCTGGTGCCGGTGATCCGGGCCTGGAGCCGCGCGTCGGCCAGCACCGTCGCCAGTTGCGCGGCACCGAAGGCCACAGCGATCAGCACGAAGCCGGCCGGATGCCCGATGAGTGCGCCGCCGGCCAGCGCGACCGCGACCAGGGCCAGCAGCGCCGCGTATCCCCGCGTGCCCAGCCGCTCCCCCGCCGGGGCGAGGAGCCCGCCGACTGTCACCCCGGCCCAGAGCAGCAGAAGCAGGAGGGGTACGGCCTTCGCCCCGACGCCGGTGTCCAGAGCGAGCAGCGGAGTGAACTCGTCGAGCGCGCCCCAGTCGGCGGCGACCACGGCGACCAGCAGCACGGCAGCCCGTACCGGCGGGTGGGTGCGGACCTGCGCCACCCCGGCCCGCATCGTCTCCCACCAACCCAGGTCGTCGGCATCGTCCTGATCGGATACCGGGGCATCCGACGCCACGGTCGACGTTCGACGATGCTCCGGGAAACGGGTGGCGACGGCGGCCGCCAGCTGACAGGCGAAGACGGTGGCCACACCGACCGCCGGATATCCACCGAAGGCGAGCACCGGGCCGGCGAGCACACCGGTCACCACCACGCCCAGCACGCCGGCCGTCCGTGCCCGGCCGAGCACCCGGGCGTACCGGCCGGCGGCGCCGAGACGGTCCAGTTCGGTGAAGACGAGCGCCTCCAGCGCACCGGAGACGAGCGCACCGCCGGCGCCCCAGAGCAGAAAACCGACAGCGAACGCGGGGTACGACGGGACAAGCACCCAGAGCGCGAAGCCGGCCCCGGTCACCAGCGGGGCGAGGCACAGCAGCAGCCGACGGGACACCACGTCGGCCCACGCGCCCGACGGCACCTCGAACACGATGCCGGCGGCAGACCAGAGAACGAAGAGCGACGAAATCTGCCCCACCGACAACCCGGTGTCGGCGAAGAGCACCACGTACAGCGGGTAGAGCAGGACGAGGTCACTGAGGAACGCGTACCCGTAAAGGGTGACCGTCAGCCGGCGGACCGCCGGGTCGGGCGCGCGTGAGGCGAGTTGGGTCATGGGGCCTTCCCGTGGGAGTGGAAACGGACACCGGACGTGCGGTGCCCGTGGTGGCCCACGGGAACGGCCTGCGGCACTGGATCAATGTCGCCAGGTCATGTCGGCGATGCTAGACGCGCCGCGCGCCGCCGGCCAGCGGTTTCGGCCAGCGGTTTCGGCGTGCCGGACGGGAACGGGGCGGGATCCGCATGGATCCCGCCCCGACGTCCCTCTGCCGGTCAGCGCCTGTCGGCGCTGCTCGTGGTCAGCGCCGGTCCATCGGCGGGATGACAGTGGTGGCCTCGATGTCGTCGTTGGCACGCTGCCCGGGAACCGCACCACCGCCGACCACCTGCGTGGTGTCATCGGTCCGCCGAGGCGCCGCGGCGTCGGGCGTGCCGCCCGTGACCACCTGGGTGGTGTCGGAAGAGGTCGACGGGCGTACCACCTGCGTCGCGTCCGGGTCGCTCGGGCGGGTCACGATCTGGGTGGCCTCCGGGTCGCTCGGACGGGCTCCGAACTCGGTGGCCTCCGGGGCACTCGGACGGGTCACCACCTGGGTGGCCTCGGGGTCGGTGGCCGGGGTCTTCGACCTGGCCTGTTCGGCTTCGGCGTCACGGCGGCCGGCCTGGTACGCGCGGGCGTGCGCGGCGATCTGCTGCGACTCCTGCTCGGCGCGGGTCAGCCAGGACTCCCAGCGGTTCTGCATGGGCCGGATCAGTCCCCCGCCGACGCCGACGACGAGGATGCCGCCCACTGTCGCCAGCACAGCGATCAGCACCGGCGTGGTGACTGCTGTCGCCACACCGATCTGGTTCAGCGCGGCGATGACGCCCAGGCCGAGGATGAACACCGACGCGATGGTGGCCAGCACCCTGCCGTACGACAGGCCGCCGAGCGCGCCGCTGATGAGGTCCTTCACGGCGTTGGCGATGGCGGCGGCTACCACAACGATGACGATCGCGACGAACGCCCGCGGCAGCCAGGAGACGACGCCGGCGATCAGGTCGGAGACCGGGTTCGGCCCCCAGATGCCGAAGGCGATCTGGAGGGTGACAAGCAGCAGACCGTAGTAGACGAGCTTCGCGACGAGGTCGCTGGCGTCGTACCGGGAACGGCTCAGCGCCCGACGGATGCCGCCGCGCTCCACGGCGCGGTCGAAGCCCACCCGCTCCAGGACCTTGTCCACGATCTTCCGCGCGGCCTTGGCGATCAGCCATCCGGCCACCAGGATCGCCACGAAGGCGACGGCCTTGGGCAGGAAAAGCATCACCGAGCGAAGGGCGTCGCCCACCGCGTCGCTGACGTTGTCTCTCATCGGGTTTCCTCCACGCGTGGCTGCCGGGATGGTCGGCCCCGACCTACCCCCGCCATCATGTCCGGAAACGCCGCCGCCCGAAACGTGATCAACTCGGACTCTAGCGCCCGGGCGAGTCCTGGCAATATCCTCCGGAGCGGAATGCGGTCACTGGAGTTAGTTTTCATCCCCCGCCACGGCCGCAGGAGGAGATGTCATGCACCTCGACCATTCCGAAGTGGACCGCCGGACGCTGCTGCGGGCCGGTCTCGGCGCCGCCACGGTCGCCGTGGTCGGGAGCGAACTCGCGTTCCCCGGCGCCGCGTACGCCGGCCCCGGCACCGACCTGGACTGGATCATCAGTTGCGACGAGTGGGACGCCCGGCCGCCAAAGGACCCGCTGGCGGTCAGCGCCATCGCCACCAACAAGATCATCGTGCATCACATGGCATTTCCGAACGTCACCGACTACTCCCGTGAGCAGGCCGTCAAGCTGGCCCACGACTGCCAGGACCTGCACATGGACGGCAACGGGTGGTCCGACACCGGCCAGCACTTCACGGTCAGCCGCGGCGGGTACGTCCTGGAGGGACGCCGGGGCAGCCTGGAACGCCTCGAAGCCGGCGACCGGCAGATGATCTCGGCGCACTGCCCGGGTGAGAACGGTCGGGCCATCGGGATCGAGAACGAGGGCACGTACGTCACCGAGACGCCGCCGAAGGCCCTGACCGACTCCCTCGTCAAGCTCTGCGTCGCCGTCTGCCGACAGTACGGTCTGCACGCGCACGACATCTTCGGCCACTGGGACTTCCGCACCACCCAGTGCCCGGGCGCCGCCTTCTACCGGGAGTTCCCGGCGCTGCGCCGACGGGTGTTCGCCGCCCTCGGCACCAAGCTGGGCAACGTACCAGCCCGCCGCTGGCCGGACCTCTGGCGCTTCGTCAACTCGCCGTCGGTCCGCGTGGTGCAGCACCTGCTGGCGTTCCGCGGCTACGCGGTGACGGTCAGCGGCACGTTCGACGCCGCGACGGTGGCGGCCGTGCAGGACTGGCAGGCCCGCAACGGCATCGCCGTGGACGTCGACGCCACGCTCACCGCACCCACCTGGGAAACCCTGGTGCCCGAACTGGACCAGCACGCCAGCGGCCCGCCGGTCACCGCCGTGCAGGAGATCCTCGCCACCAAGGGGTACGCGGTCACTGTCACCGGCGCGTACGACCACGCCACCCGACGCGCCGTGCAGGATCTCCAGGCGCTACACGGGTTGCCCCGCAACGGCAAGCTCAGCACGAGCACGTGGTGCACTGTCGTCGGCGGTACGGTCCGCCAGTCCTTCCAGCACCGCTGACCGCACGCCCGCCACGCGCACAGGCACGCCGGGGGTGACGCGAGTTCACGTCGCCCCCGGCCTGAGCAGGGCAGGTGTCACCGCTGCGCCGGTTTGGCAAGGGTCGTGGGCGGAAAGAGTGCCGGACATGAAATGGGCCCGTCGAGCCGTACCCGCCGTTGCAGCCGCCGTCGCCGCGCTCGCCGCGCGGGACCTGATCCAGCGTGACCACGCGCTGCTGCGCAACTTCCCGGTGCTCGGCCGAGCCCGCTATCTGTTGGAGGCTCTCGGGCCGGAGCTGCGGCAGTACATCGTGGCGGGCAACGACGAGGAGCGGCCGTTCACCCGCGACCAGCGCCGCTGGGTGTACGCCTCGGCGAAACAGCAGAACAACTACTTCGGCTTCGGCACGGACAACGACATCGAGCACACCTCCGGCTACCCGATCATCAAGCATCGGACGTTCGGCCGGGCGGTGCCACCGTCCACTCCGACGGCCGGGCACGACGTGCGGCTGCCCAGCGCGAAGGTGCTGGGTGCAGCCCGGGGGCGACCGCGCGCCTTCCGGCCGGAGTCGGTGGTCAACATCTCCGGGATGAGTTTCGGCTCGCTGTCGGGCAACGCCATCACCGCACTCAACAAGGGCGCCGCGCTCGCCGGCTGCCTACAGAACACCGGCGAGGGCGGCCTGTCGCCGTACCACCGCAACGGTGGTGAGCTGGTCTTCCAACTCGGCACCGCGTACTTCGGCTGCCGCGACGAGCACGGCCGGTTCAGCCTGCCCCGGCTGAAGGACCTGGTAGCCGGCGCGCCGGTCAGGGCGTTGGAGATCAAGCTGAGCCAGGGCGCGAAGCCCAGCCTGGGCGGTCTGCTTCCCGGGGCGAAGGTGTCCGCCGAGATAGCCGCCACCCGAGGGATCCCCGCCGGGCAGGACTGCGTGAGCCCGTCCCGGCACGCCGAGTTCTCCGACTGCGACAGTCTGCTCGACTGGGTGGAGCTGCTGGCCGCCGAGACGGGCCTGCCTGTCGGCATCAAGTCGGCGGTCGGCGACATGGGCTTCTGGGAGGAACTGGCCACCCTGATGCGGGACACCGGCCGGGGCGTCGACTTCGTGACGGTCGACGGCGGCGAGGGCGGCACCGGCGCCGCACCGCTGATCTTCACCGACTCGGTGTCGTTGCCGTTCCAGCAGGGCTTCTCCCGGGTCTACAAGGTCTTCGCCGAGCGTGACCTGCACGAGCAGGTGGTGTTCGTCGGCGCGGGAAAGCTCGGCCTGCCGGACAACGCGATAGTGGCGTTCGCGCTCGGCTGCGACATGGTCAACGTCGGCCGGGAGGCGATGCTGTCGATCGGCTGCATCCAGGCGCAGAAGTGCCACACCGACACCTGCCCCACGGGTGTGGCGACGCAGAACGCGTGGCTGGCGCGCGGGCTCGACCCGGCTCTCAAGTCGGTCCGGGCCGCCAACTACCTGCGGACGCTGCGCCGGGACCTCATGAAGGTCGCAGAGGCGTGCGGTGTGGAGCACCCCGGCCTGATCGGCACGGACGCCGTGGAGATCCTTAATGGCCGCACCGGCGCCACGCCACTGCACGAGGTGTACGGCTACCAGCCCGACTGGGGTATGCCCTCCCCCGCCGACCAGAAGGAGATAGTCCGGCTGATGATGCCGGAGGCGCCGCAGGGCGGCAGCGCCCCACCGTCGGCCACCGCCGTCGGCTGAGGTCCCGGCCGCCCTCCCCTGACGCAGCAGCCCTGGCCTGACGCTTGGGCCCAGGAGCCGAGGCCGTGGGCGTGGCTCTGGACATGGGTGTGGACGTGCCCTCGCCCCGCGCGTGACGAGGGCCTTGGCCGTAGACGAGGGCCTTGACCGTGGACGAGACGGAGGACGAAGGCGGGCCGGGGCGAAGGCGAGCCCCGGCGGCGGGCCGGGCAGAGGGCGGAGGCGAGCCCCGGTGGCGGGCCGGGCAGAGGGGGATGGCGGGGTTCCCGTGAGCTTGATACCTCAGAGTCATATTGATGACTCAGAGGTATCAGCCGTTTAACAGGTGCCTGCCCCGGCCGGGTCGGCTTCAGGTTGCCGCCCGGGTATCACGGCCGCGGACCACGGTGACGCGCGATAAACACATGGAGTTGCCGACACATGGCACCTATGGTGGCGCGGTGCTGATCAGACGCGAGACACCCGCCGACGTCGATGCCATTCGGGCGGTGCACTCCGCTGCCTTTGCCGCGGCGGGCGGCGGTGACGGCGTGCCCGTCGAGGCGACGCTTGTCGACGCGCTGCGCGGCGACGAGGGCTGGCTGCCCGCGTACTCCCTGGTGGCGACCGATTCGGACGGCCAGGTGGTGGGGCACGTGGTGGCCACCCGGGGTCGGGTGGCCGGCCAGCCGGTGGCGCTGGGCCTGGGGCCGGTCGGGGTGCTCCCCGACTGGCAGCGGCGCGGCGTGGGCAGCGCCTTGATGCACGCGGTGCTCGGCGCGGCCGACGCGCGCGACGAGCCGCTGGTGGTGCTGCTCGGGCACCCCGACTACTACCCGCGCTTCGGGTTCCGTCCCGCCGTCGAGTTGGGCATCACCCCGCCGCAGCCGTGGGGTCCCCAATACTTCCAGGCACGGCCGTTGAACGCCTGGCGCGAATCGATCCGCGGGAAGTTCCGCTATGCCCGACCGTTCGAAGACCTGTGACCCGGGCCGTCCGTCGCTAGGCCACGTCGCCCGGTGCCGCGACGCCTGGTGCCGCGACGCCTGGTGACCCCGGCGCGGCGCCGGCCATCGCCGCCAGGCGGTGGGCGAGCTGGGCGGCGGCCTGACGCAGCTCTGGAGGCTCCAACACCTGCACGTCGAGGCCCAGGCGTGCGATGTGCGCGGCGAGCCAGTCCAGGGTCTCGCCTCCGACGACCAGCAGGCACCACCCGTCGCCGTCGTCCTCGACCCGCCCGACCTGGGGCGGCACCAGCTCCCGCACCCGCTCGGACGGGGCGTGCACCCGCACCCGGGCGAGATACCGGTACGGCGCCCCGGTCACGGACCGCTGCACGAACGCGACAGGGTCCGGGTGCTCGCCCAGGCGGAAGCGCCAGGTAGTGGTGACCGCGTCGCGCATCCGGTCCAGGCGGAACGTGCGCCAGTCGTCGCGGTCGACGTCCCGCGCCATCAGATACCAGCGGCGGCCGGTCGTGACCATGCGGATCGGCTCGACAGTCCGTTCCCGGTCGGCACCGTCACGGCCGGCGTACCGGAACCGCACCCGCACCGCGTCGCGGCAGGCGCGGGCGAGCGTCACCAGCAGCTCCGCGTCGATCTCGACGACCGGTCCGATGAGGGTGTCGGTGGCGCCGTGCACGGCCCGCACCTCCGCGCGCAGCCGCGCCGGCATCACCTGGTCCAGCTTCGTCAGCGCCCGCAGCGCCGCCTCGCCCGCACCGGCGACCGTACCTCCGGACGCCAGCCGCAGGGAGACAGCTGTCGCGATCGCCTCCTCGTCGTCGAGCAGCAGCGGTGGCAGCCGGGTGCCCGCGCCGAGGCGGTAGCCACCGCCGACGCCCGACGTGCCGTGCACCGGGTAGCCGAGAGTGCGCAGGCGTTGCACGTCGCGGCGGACGCAACGTGCGGTGACGCCGAACTCGGCGGCGAGTTCGTCGGCGGTCCAGGACGACCGCCGCTGGAGCAGCGCCAGCATCCGTAGCACCCGCTCGGTCGTCGCCTCCACGGTCACCGGCCGATCGTTGCACAGATCGCGGAACGTTCCTGTCCGCCGGCTGCGGAAGGCTGGGACCATGACCGACCACACGAGAACCACTGGCGACATCCGGCAGAACCGACGGGAGGCGAGCTGACATGGCCCGCGAGGTGCAGATAACGTTCGACGCCGCCGACCCGGGCGCACTTGCCGCGTTCTGGGCCGACACCCTCGGCTACGAGGTGCAGGGCCCGCCGGGCGACTTCGAGTCCTGGGATCAGGCGCTGGAGGCGATGGGCGTGCCGCCGGAGAACCGCAACGACGCCTCGGCGGTCGTCGACCCCGCCGGGTCGGGGCCACGCCTGTTCTTCCAGCGGGTGTCCGAGGGCAAGCAGGCCAAGAACCGCGTACACCTCGACGTGCGGACCGCCCCCGAGCTGACCGGCGACGAACGGATGGCGGCGCTGGAGGCGGAGGCCGACCGGCTCGTCGGGCGCGGTGCCAGCCGGCTCGCGCGGCACGAGCCCGCTCCCCCGCTCAACGCCGGCCACCTCGTGCTGGCCGACCCCGAGGGCAACGAATTCTGCCTCGACTGAGCTGGCCCCCGGGCCGCGTCGCGAGAGCCACGCGGGGGCCGACACGTCCGCGTTCACCCAGCTCACTGCCGTGATCGTACGCGCCATGCGAACATATGTACGTGTCGCCCGGAGCCAGCATCCTGCACGCCGACCTGGACGCGTTCTACGCGTCGGTCGAGCAGCGTGACGACCCGCGTCTGCGCGGCCGTCCGGTGATCGTCGGCGGCGGCGTGGTGCTGGCTGCCAGCTACGAGGCGAAGGCGCGGGGCGTCCGCAGCGCGATGGGTGGGCAGCAGGCGCGGCGGCTGTGCCCGGACGCGATAGTGGTGCCGCCCCGGATGTCGGCGTACACGCGGGCAAGCCGGGCGGTGTTCGAGATCTTCCGGCAGACCACGCCACTGGTCGAAGGGCTCTCCATCGACGAGGCGTTCCTCGACGTTGGTGGCCTGCGGCGGCTGGCCGGTGCGCCTGTGGACATCGCCGACCGGCTGCGCCGGGAGGTCCGCGAGCAGATCGGCCTGCCGATCACGGTGGGTGTGGCGCGCACGAAGTTCCTGGCGAAGGTGGCCAGTGGGGTGGCGAAGCCGGACGGGTTGCTTGTCGTCGCGCCCGACGCCGAGGTGGCGTTCCTGCACCCGCTGCCAGTGGAGCGACTCTGGGGCGTCGGCCCGGTCACCGCCGCGAAGTTGCGGGAGCGCCGGATCCGTACCGTCGGCGATGTCGCCCGGCTCGGCGAGGCGGCGTTGGTGTCCCTGCTCGGCGCGGGCGCCGGCCGGCACCTGCACGCCCTGGCGCACAACCGTGACCCGCGGGCGGTGCAGGTCGGCCGGCGGCGCGGCTCGATGGGCGCCCAGCACGCGCTGAGCCGCACCCCGCACGCGGCCACGGAGCTGGACGCCATCCTGGCGGGCCTTGTCGACCGGGTCACCCGGCGGATGCGGGCGGCTGGCCGGTCCGGGCGCACGGTGCTGCTGCGGCTGCGCTTCGGCGACTACACCCGGGCAACCCGCTCGCACACAGTGCGCAAGGCGACCGCGGACACCACGCCCCTGCTCGCCGCCGCGCGGGCGCTGCTGCGTACGGCGCTGCCGGAGATCGACAGGCGGGGCGTCACGCTGATCGGGGTGTCGGTGGGCAACCTCGACGACAACCCTGTGCAACCGGAGTTGCCGTTCGACGCCGTCCCCGGGGCGGACCTGGACGCCGCCGTGGACGCGGTCCGGGACCGGTTCGGGTCGACGGCGTTGACCCGCGCGGTGCTGCTGGGCCGGGATTCGGGTGTCGAAATGCCTCTTCTGCCGGACTGATCCGCCTGGTGGCGGCGGATATCACAGCAGCTGGAGGGTTTAGCGACGGCATGATCGGAGACGTTGTGACGATCAGCCTTGAGGGGGGACCACCATGTCCGACGACAGCAGCAACCGCGCGAGCCGGCGTGCCGAGCGTCCGCACGACGTGACCGACCCGCTGCTGTGGCAGCTGGCGCTCGACGTGCTCGACGCCCACGAGCCGACCGAGGACGGCGTCTGCGGCAACCTGCTCTGCGCCGGGGAACCGTACCCATGCGCGGCGCGCGGGAACGCTGAACAGTCGCTGCGGCTCGCCCGAGGCGGGGCCGAGACACCGCCGACGGCCGCCCCGCAGTGGGACGGCCACGACGAGACACCGGACAACTGGTCCACCCAGGAGTCCTTCCACCCGCGGCGGACCCGGTCCGGCGAAGCGGTCTCGGCGTCGCGGGCTTCGGCCGCCTGACGCCTCCGCCACGTCAGCGACACGCCAGCGGGCGCCCGACCGGAATCCGATCGGGCGCCCGCTGTGTCGTACGTCAGAGGCTGAGCCGCTGCCCGGGGAAGATCAGGCCCGGGTCGGCACCGACGACCTGCCGGTTGCGCTCGTAGAGGGCCTGCCAGCCGCCGTCCTGCCGGTGGCTCTGCGCGATCTCCGACAGGGTGTCGCCCGACTTCACCACATAGGTGTCGCCGCTGGCCGCCGGGGCGGTGCGCTTGTTACTGCGGGTCGCCGGCTGCTCACCGCGCGACGACCGCTGGGCGGGCTTGTCGGCCTTCGGAGTGGACTTCGACTTGGCGGTCGACTTCGACTTCGTGGTGGGCTTCGTCGAGGACTTCGTGGCCGAGCCGCCCGACGCCCCGGCCTTCTTGCCGCAGGTCGGCCACGCGCCGATGCCCTGCCCCTTGAGCACCTTCTCGGCGATGGTGATCTGCTCGCTGCGGCTCGCCAGGTCGGCGCGGGCGGCGTACTTCTTGCCGCCGTAGCCGGCCCAGGTGCTCTGCGAGAACTGCAACCCGCCGTAGTAGCCGTTGCCGGTGTTGATCTTCCAGTTGCCACCGGACTCGCACTTGGCGATGGCGTCCCAGTTGACGGCGGCCTGGGCCGGGGCGGCCGGGCCGAAGAGCGCCACGGCACCGGTGACCGCGCCGACGGCCAGGGTGCCGACGGCGATACGGCGGGTGCTGACCCGTCGATGACGGGGGGTATAGACAGACGTCATGAGTGTGCTTCCTCCACGCCGGCGAGGTGAGCTGTCGGGTTCGGGCCGAGGAGCCCGGCCGCGCGATGGCGGCTTCACCCCGAGGTGACGATGCACCGAGGAACGTTTGGGTCCCCCGCTCCTGCCCGGGTGACTGGGTTCCGACGACCGGGGGCAGGATTTGGCGTTACCGGTCGTGGCGTCCGCGATGGCGAACCCGACCGACGTTAGGCACGGCCGGCATCGATCGCCCAACCCCTGTGAAGTTCTTCACCGGGCCGCGCTGAGCGGCGCGCTCAGCGGTTGCGGGCGGCGTCCAGCTCTGCAGCGGCCATGATGGACCGCTTCCGATCAGATCTGCCGATCCCCGGCCGGTGGAGCCCGACAACGCGGGCCACCACCGGCCGGGGCACCTGGCTACAGGGTGCGGGCCAGCCGGTCGGCGAGCGTACGGGTGAAGCGGGCCGGGTCGGCCAGGTCGCCGCCCTCGGCGAGCACCGCCAGGCCGTACAGCAGCTCGGCGGTTTCGGTGAGGGTCTCGGCGGAATCGCCCTGCTCGTGGGCCTTGCGCAGCGCGGCTACCAGAGGATGACCGGGATTGATCTCCAGGATGCGCTTCGTCGACGGGATCTCGTGCCCCATCGCCCGGTACATCTTCTCCAGTGTCGGCGTGAGGTCGTGCGCGTCACCCACCACACAGGCCGGTGAGGTGGTGAGCCGCGACGACAGGCGGACCTCCCGGACGCTGTCGGCAAGGGTCGTGCCGAGCCAGTCCACGAGCGCCGCGAACTCCTGCCGCTGCTGCTCGCGCTCGGACTCGGCCTGCTGCTTTTCCTCGTCGGTGTCCAGGTCGACCTCGCCCTTGGCGATCGAGCGCAGCGGCCGGCCGTCGTACGTGCCGACCCGCTCCACCCACACCTCGTCGACAGGGTCGGTGAGCAGCAGCACCTCGTGGCCCTTGGCCCGGAACGCCTCCAGGTGCGGGGAGTTCTCGATGGTGGCCCGGGAGTCGCCGGTGGCGTACCAGATGTCGCTCTGGCCGTCCTTCATCCGGGAGACGTAGCCGGCCAGGTCGGTGAGCTCGGCCGGGTCGTGGGTGGAGGCCACCGACAGGATCTCCAGCAGGGTGTCGCGGTTGTCGGTGTCGTCGATGAGCCCTTCCTTGACGACAGTGCCGAACTCCTTCCAGAAGGTCTGGTAGCGCTCGGCGTGGTTGGCCTTGAGGTCCTTGACTGCGGCGAGGACCTTCTTCACCAGGCGGCGGCGGACGATCTGGATCTGGCGGTCCTGCTGGAGGATCTCCCGGGAGATGTTCAGCGACAGGTCGTGGGCGTCGACCACTCCCTTGACGAAGCGCAGGTAGGTGGGGACCAGCGCCTCGCAGTCGTCCATGATGAACACGCGCTTGACGTAGAGCTGGACGCCCCGGCGGCCCTGCGGGGAGAACAGGTCCAGTGGGGCGTGGCTGGGCAGGAAGAGCAGCGCCTCGTACTCGAAGGTGCCCTCGCCCTTCATGTGCACGACCTCGAGCGGGTCGGCCCAGTCGTGGCTGACGTGTTTGTAGAACTCGTTGTACTCGGCGGCGTCGACCTCGTCGCGGGGTCGCGCCCAGAGCGCCTTCATCGAGTTGAGGGTCTGCACCTCGCTGGTGGGGTCCGCGCCGTCGGTGCCGGGGCGTTCGACGGTCATCCGGATCGGCCAGGCGATGAAGTCGGAGTATCGCTTGACGATCTCGCGGATGGTCCACTCGGCGGTGTAGTCGTGCAGGTTGTCCTCGGTGTCGGCGGGCTTGAGGTGCAGGGTCACCGCCGTGCCCTGGGGTGCCTCGGCGACGGGCTCGATCGAGTACGTCCCCTCGCCTGTGGACTCCCAGCGGGTGCCGCCGGTCTCGCCGGCCTTGCGGGTCAGCAGGGTTACCCGGTCGGCGACCATGAACGCGGCGTAGAAGCCGACGCCGAACTGGCCGATCAGGTCCTGCGAGGCGCGGGCGTCGGCGGACTCCCGTAGTTGGCGCAGCAGCTCGGCGGTGCCGGACTTGGCGATCGTGCCGATCAGCCCGACCACCTCGTCGCGGGTCATGCCGATGCCGTTGTCCCGGACGGTCAGGGTGCGGGCGTCCCTGTCGACCTCGATGGCGACGTGCAGGTCGTCGGTGTCGGCGGCGAGGTCCTTGTCGACAAGCGTGGCCAGCCGCAGCTTGTCCAGCGCGTCGGACGCGTTCGAGATGAGTTCCCGCAGGAAGACGTCCTTGTTCGAATAGATCGAGTGGACCACCAACTGCAGGAGCTGACGCGCCTCAGCCTGGAACTCCAATGTCTCGGCCTGGTTGCTCACACCGTCTCCCTTCTCGGCTCGTGCGGAGGTTCGCCGAAAGGATACGAGCCGTCACGGGCGAGGCGGTGGCCGCATCCGAGTCGTATTCCCGATCGAGCCGGGCCGTCCCGTGACCTAGCTGACTTTGCTTAACGCAAGCCAGGCCCGATAGCGTGACGCCCATGAAGATTGCTGGAAGCACCGCCCTCGTCACCGGCGCCAACCGCGGCTTCGGCAGGCACCTGGCCGCCGAGTTACTCGCCCGCGGCGCGACCGTCTACGCCGCCGCCCGCAATCCGGACACCGTCGACATGCCCGGCGTGACGCCGGTACGCCTCGACATCACCGACCCCGCCTCGGTGGCCGCCGCCGCCGAGCTGGCCGGAAATGTGAACATCCTGATCAACAACGCCGGCATCGACTCCCGCACCGACCTGCTCGACGGCGACCTGGACCTCGTTCGGCTCGAACTGGAGACCCACTACCTCGGCACCCTGTCGATGGTCCGGGCATTCGCTCCCGTCATCGCCGGCAACGGCGGCGGGACGATCCTCAACGTGCTCTCCGTGCTGTCCTGGCTGAACTTCCCCGCGGCCGGGGCGTACGGCGCCGCGAAGTCGGCCGAGTGGGCGATGACCAACGCGCTGCGCGTCCAGCTCGCCGAGCGGGGCATCCGGGTCGCCAGCCTGCACGTCGGGTACATGGACACCGACATGGCCGCCACCGTCACCCAGCCGAAGTCCGACCCGGCGGTCATCGCCCGGATCGGCGTGGACGGCATCGAGTCCGACGCCTACGAGATCGTCGCCGACGACATCAGTCGGCAGGTCCAGGCCGGGCTCGCCGGCGGGGTGGGCGCGCTCTACCCGCAGCTCCCCTGACCTCTCGACGCGGCGGGCCGCCGCCGGGTGTTCCCGGCGGCGGCCCACTTCAACCGGTACGCGGTCAGCTCGCCTGCAACGTCACGTCGTCGATCACGAAGCTGGTCTGCAGGGACGAGTCCTCGGTGCCGGTGAACGTCAGCGTCACCGTCTGCCCGGCGTACGCGGCCACGTTGAGCGTGCGCTGGACGTAGCTGCTGGAGGCGTTCAGGTTCGAGTACGTCGCCAGCGTGGTCGAGCCCATCCGCACTGTCAGCTTGTCGTACGCCGTGGACGTGGTCGTCTCGGCGGTGTCGATGCGCGTCCAGAACGACAGCGTGTAGCTGGCGCAGCCGGCCGGCACCGTCACCGACTGGGACAGGGTCTCGGTGCGGGTGCTGCCGTACCCGTTGAGCCACGCCTTGTACGAGCCGGTCCGGGCCGGCTTGCTGCTGGAGTTGGTGATCACGCCGGAGGACGCCGTCCACACCGTGGCGCCGCTCTCGAAGCCGCCGTTGCCGATCACCTGGGCGGCCGCGCAGCCGCCGGTGCCGGTCACCGTGAGGGTGAGGGTGGCGCTGCGGGTGACCGAGCCGGTGCCGGTGACCGTCACCGTGAAGGTGCCTGTCGCGGCGCTTGACGACGCGGTCAGGGTCATCGTCGACGAGCCACCGGAGGTCACCGACGACGGGCTGAACGAGACGCTCACCCCGCTTGGCGCGCCGGAGGCGGACAGGCTCACCGACTGCGCCGACCCGGAGGTCGTCGCGGTGCTCACCGTGGCGGTGGTGCTGGCGCCCCGGGCCACGCTACGGGTCGTGGGGCTGACCGCCACTGAGAAGTCGTTGCTCGGGGTTCCTCCACCGACGGCCAGATCCCACAGCGCGTACGCCACTCCGTCGGCCGCCCGGTTCAGCACCGTGGCGCTGACGTTCGCCGTGGTGTCACAGGACCGGTGGTAGCAGGGGTCGTAGGCGGCGTTCGCGGTGCCGCCCCACTTGGCCGCCTGGGCGCTTGTCTTGCGGGCGCTGGCGCCCGCCGCGTAGCCCGAGGTGGGGATTCCGGCCTGCTGGAAGTAGTAGTCGTCGGAGCGGCCCTGGCCCTCGACGTTCTCCTCCGGCTGCAACCCGAGCGAGTCCCAGTACGCCTTCAGCGGGGCGGCCGTCGTGGACGTGACCCGGTTGATGAAGTAGCCGCCGTTTGTCGAGCCGACCATGTCGAAGTTGTAGTAGCCCTTGATGTAGCCCCGCTGGGTGCTGCTGAGCGAGTTGACGTAGAACCGGGAGCCGTTGAGCCCCTGCTCCTCGTCGGTCCACCAGGCGAACCGGACCTTCTTGGTCATCGTCGGGTTCTGCGCGGCCAGGACCAGGGCGTTCTCCAGCAGCGTGGACGAGCCGGTGGCGTTGTCGTTGATGCCCGGGCCGGCCGACACGCCGTCCAGGTGGGCGCCGAACATGACCACCTGGTCGGTCGGGCCGCCGGGCCACTCCGCGATCAGGTTGTTCGAGGGGTACGTGCAGCTGGAGCAGTACTGCTCGGTAACTGTGTAGCCCGCCGCCTGGAGCTTGCCCTTGACGTAGTTCAGCGAGGCCGTGTAGCCGGCCGAGCCGGCCCGCCGGTTGCCGCCGTTGCTGGTGGCGATGGAGTTGAACTGGGTCAGGTGCGCCTGGACGTTGCTGACGGAGATGTCCGGCGCTGCCAGGACGGCGGCTGACGCGGCGATCGGCCGGGCCGCAGCCGTTCCGGTGGTGGGTGACGCGGATGCCGGCTGGGCGGCCAGCGTCACCGTCCCGGCGAACACGGTGAGCGCGATTGCCGCGCTCAGCGTTCTGCCTCTCATGAGGGCTCCTCGGGGGTTGGAGAGATAGGGAGACACTTACAGATATCTATTCCGCAGGCATCGGTCGTTCGTCCCAACCCCACCGGCTCGACGCCGGACATACCACCGCACAGCCGTCCGCCGGTATCACCGACCGGCGCCTCCTCCACCGTGCCGGCCACCTCGCGAATCCGCACCCGCCCGGCAGTGGGACAGGCGGGTGCCGACGTCAGCACAGGTGAGGCGAAGTGTCAGGATGGGTACGTACCACCAGCAGGGGTCGTCGGGCCCGGAACGGGGGCTTGCGATGAGGCCGGGTCGAGCGTGAAACGACCCAGCACGGACCTGTTCACCGACGGTGGCCAGGCCGGCAGGCTGATGGCCGAGCTGGACTGGGCCGGCACCCCGCTGGGCCCGGTGGTGGGCTGGTCGCAGAGCCTGCGGTCCGCTGTCCGCATCGTGCTCTCGTCCCGATACCCGATGCTGCTGCTCTGGGGCCCGGACTTCACCCAGCTCTACAACGACGCGTACGCGGCGCTGATCGGCGACAAGCATCCCGCCGCGCTCGGCGACGACGTCCGGGTGACCCTGGCCGAGGGCTGGGACGTCCTGGGCCCGCTGATCCAGGAAGCCATGGCGACCGGGGTGGCCAGCTGGGTGCCCGCCCTGCGACTGCTGCTGGAACGCGCCGGCTACCGCGAGGAGGCGTACTTCAGCGTCTCGCACGCACCCGCCCGCGACGACGACGGCCGTACCGTCGGCGTGCTGACAGTGTGCAGCGAGGTCACCGAGCAGGTCGTCGGCGAGCGGCGGCTGCGGCTGCTGCGTGACCTGTCCCTGCGCGGCGACGGCCGTACCGTCGACGTGGACGCCACCTGCGCCCGGCTGGTCGACGCGATCGGCGGCCACCCGCTGGACGTGCCGTTCGCCGCGATCTACCTGCGCGACGGCGAGGTGCTGCGACGCACCGCCTGCGTCGGCGGCCCGCCCGGTCAGACCACAGTGCTTGGGGCGCTGCCCGACGCCGTCGACCTGGCCGCTCCCGGCCCGGTCGCCCGCGCGTGGGGGCTACCGGACGCCGCCCGGGGTCGGCTCGTCGAGGTGACAGGTCTCGCGGAGCTCCTGCCCCTGCCCGCCGGCCCGTGGGACGACCCGGCCCTCGTCGCGCTGGCACTGCCGCTGCCCTCGGCGGCCGAGGACCAGCCGCCCGGCGTCCTGCTCGCCGGGGTCAGCCCCAACCGGCACCTGGACGAGGCGTACCGGTCCTTTTACCAACTGCTGGTCCAGCAGGTCGCTGTCGCGGTGGGCAACGCGCGCGAGTACGAGCAGGAGCGGCGTCGGGCCGAGGCGCTCGCCGAGCTGGACCGGGTGAAGACGAACTTCTTCACGAACGTCAGCCACGAGTTCCGTACCCCGCTGACCCTCATGCTCGGCCCTCTCGCCGACGCGCTCGCCGACTCCACCGCGCCGCTGCCCCCCGCACAGCGGGAGCGGGTGGAGACCGCCTGGCGCAACGCCACCCGCCTGTTGACGCTTGTCAACAGCCTGCTCACGTTCTCCAGCCTGGAGGCCGGGCGGGCGCGCAGCGACGCCCGCGTCGTCGACCTGGCCGCGCTCACCGCCGAGCTGGCAGGCGTCTTCCGGGCAGCCGTGGAACGGGCCGGGCTGACGCTCGACGTCGACTGCCCGCCGCTGCCCCGGCCGGTGACGGTGGACCCGGTCAACTGGGAACGCATCGTCACCAACCTGCTCTCCAACGCCTTGAAATACACGTTCATCGGGCGGATCCGGGTCGCCATGGACGCCGACGACGACGAGGTACGCCTCACCGTCGCCGACACCGGCATCGGGATCGCCGACCAGGACCTGCCGAAGCTCTTCGAACGCTTCCACCGGGTGCAGGGCGCCCGCTCACGCAGCCACGAGGGCACCGGTATCGGACTGGCCCTGGTCCGTGAGCTGGCCCGGCTGGAGCGCGGCGATGTCCGGGTGACAAGCCAGGTGGGTGTGGGCACCACGTTCACTGTCGCCCTGCCCTGGTCGACGGCGCGGCCCACGGCGGTGACCTGGCCTGCGCGCGACGGGCGGGGCGACGCCGCCCATGCCGCCGTCCAGGACGCGCTGAGCTGGCTCACCGAACCGACCGGCGGTGTCGCGGAGCCCGCCGCGGTGTCCGGGCCGGGCACCGACGAACTGGCCGGGGCGCGGATCCTGGTGGCCGACGACAACAGCGACATGCGGGCGTACCTGAGTCGGCTGCTCACCAGTCAGGGCTGGCGGGTGCGGTCGGTCACCGACGGCCAGCGTGCCCTCGACGCCATCCACAACGAGCCACCGGACCTGGTGCTCACCGACGTGATGATGCCGGTGCTGGACGGCTTCGACCTGGTCCGCCGCCTGCGCGCGGACCCGGCGACGAGGGCACTTCCGGTGCTGGTGCTCTCGGCGCGGGCCGGCGAGGAGGCGAGCGTCGCGGGCCTGAGCCTCGGCGCCGACGACTACCTGGTGAAGCCGTTCGCCGCTGTGGAGCTGATCGCCCGCATACGGGCCGCCATCCGCCGCGCCCGCGCCGCCGCCGGCGGCCCGCCCGAAGCCACGGGCCGCGTCATCGATGAGGGTCAGCCTGCCGGCGATGGTTCGCCCGTCGGCGACGGCCGGCCCGTAGGCGGTCTCCCGCCCGCCGTCAACGGCCCGCCCTCCAGCGCTGGCGTACCTGCCGCCGCGCCGCTCGCGGAGTCCGCGTACGCCTCTCCCCCGGCGCTCACGGACAGCCCTTCCGCCCCGACCACGCCGACCGAGGGTTCGGCCACGCCGACCGAGGGTTCGGCCAACGGCAGCGCCGACGCCACGTCGGTGGTCCCGCCGGCCGACACCGGCGGCGCGGTGGACGTCCGGTGGACCTACCCGTCCGCGCCCACCTCCGCGTCGGCGATGCGCAGGGACGTCCGGCGGGTCCTGGGCAGCCTGGACGTCGACCCGGACGTGTTGGAGGACCTGCTGCTCGCCACGTCCGAGGCGGTGAACAACGCCGTCGAGCACGCCCAGCGGCCCAGCCGTCCCGAGGTGCGGGTCCGGCTCCGGGTGGGCGACGGCGTGGTGCGCATCTCGGTACGCGACTTCGGCACCTGGCGCGACCGCCGCCCGGCCATGGACCGGGGCCGGGGCGCACTGCTGATGAACGCCTACGGCGACGTGCGGATGGTCTCCACCGGCGAAGGCACGACTGTGACGATCGAGCGCCGGCTTGCCGATCCGGCGTGAGCGCCCGATCTCTCCGCGGTCAACGTGCCGAACCCCCGCCCAGCGCCGTGATCGGGAGCCCGCTCGTCGCGGCTCACGATTTCCGGCCGCGCTCCTGTTCGAGTCGCTCGTCCAGCCGGCCCAACTCGTAGATGGCGTTGAGGTTTGTCGGCAGGCGACTGACGTTGTCCGGAACGGGGTCGGGATCCGCGTCCGGGTTCGGATTCGAGTCCGGGGCGGACGCGGGGGTCGGAGCGGGGGTCGCGCCCGCCGCGGCGGCTGGCCGGCGACGGCGCAGGAGCAGCAGCGCCATCATCACGAGGACACCTGCGGCCAGCAGGTAGTACCCCGGAGGCGGTGGCCAGTTGCTCCCTTCCGGGGCGCCGAGTGCTGGCCCGTCGAGTGACTCCGAGTCGTCGCCGTTCGGCAGGGGCACCGCCGCGTCGCGGGCCACCCGCCCCGGACCGGCCGGGTCCACACTGCCCGGCGCCACGCCCTGCCCCGGGGCCGACGACGGTGACCCGGACACCGCCGATGGGACGGCGGAGGCCCCGGGCGGGGCGACCGCCGCTGGCGGGCTCGGCGCGGAGCCGTCGGTCGGGCTCGGCGTCGGGCTCGGAGCCGCGGGCGAGCCGGAGGCGCTACCGCCACCGAGCAGTCCGTCGACGATCTGACCGACGCCACCGAGCAGGGAGCCGACCGGACCGGACGTCGTCGACGGCGTGGGCGTGGGCGTGGGTGTGGGAGCGGGCGTCAGCGCGAAAACCATGGTGAGCGCGACGATGGCAGGCATGTGTCCACCTCGGATGCGTCGATGTGCCAGGCACGGTACCGCAGACGGCGGTCCAGGTGAACAGACAGCGCCGGGTGGGGACGTGCTTCGCGCCCCCACCCGGCACATCGAGCACGATCAGACGGGCAGGCCGCCGACCTGGGTGGAGATCCAGGACCGGATGGACGGCAGGTCCACGTAGATGGACGGGCCGGTGGCGCAGGTGGAGTTGTTGTTGCCGGCACGACTGGTCGCGCCGATCAGGTTCCACACCCCGTTGACCCGACGCACCTGCGGGCCGCCCGAGTCGCCGTAGCAGGCGCCGGAGTTGCCGTTCGTGTTGTTGGTGCAGATCTCGTACGGGCCGTTGATGCCGGAGCACCGGCTGTCGGCCACGATGGACGTGTCCAGCTCGTTGGCCACGGTGGGGGCTGATCCGCAGCCACGGGGCGCGCACGTCTGACCCCAGCCGATGATCCGGGTGGCGGTGCCGACCGCGCCGGAGGTGCTCGGGATGGGCGCCGGGGCGTACGTCACCGAGCTGGCCAGTTGCAGCAGCTTGACGTCGACGCTCGGGTGGTTGACCGCGCGGGTCACCCGGACCACGGTTCCGCCGCTGGTGCGGTTGACGCTACCCACCCGCACCGATGTCGGCGTGGAGCAGTGCTTGGCGGTGACCGCCCAGTTGGCCTTGATCAGCGTGCCGGTGCAGCCGGAGACGTACACCATGAAGGGGTAACTCTCGCTTGCCGGCCGGCCGCCGACAACAAGCGGGCTGATGTCGCCGGCCTCGTCGGTCCAGGTGTACGTCGTGCCGGCGGCGGGCGCGGCGAGCGTGCCGGCGAACAGGGAGTTGACCCGGGACGCCTCGGTCGAGCTGGGGTTGGCGTTGCGGCAGGAGACCGGGGCGCTGCTGCCGGACATCAGGTCGGTGCAGAGGCCGGTGCGCCGGTCCGGCAGGCCGAGGATGTGGCCCAGCTCGTGTGCGGCGATCCGGTTGCGGTCGTACCCCTGGTTGACGGCGGTGCGGCCCATCCAGATCCGTCCCGAGCCGAGCCCTGTCGGTTGCGCCCGGGGCCAGCCGTCGTCGACGGTGATGGTGATGCTGGCCGGGGTGCCGGCCAGGAGCCGGACGTTGCTGACCCGGCTGTTCCAGATCTGCGCCGCCTGGTCGAAGTTGGTGCGGAACTCGCCGGTCCGGCTCGCGTCGTAGTAGATCGTCCGGACGGCGGCGGCCGGTGCGCCGGTGGCGAGCTGCATCCCGGCTGCCGCCAGGACCGCCACCAGCGCGACCTGCATCGCACGTCTCAGTTGTCGTCGGAACATCACGCACTCCCCTGATCGCCGGCGACCGCCGGTCGCCGGTCATTGATGTACGTGAATGTTAAGTGACAGCGACCGTCCTCCGGCATAGCGGACGTGTCATACCGGCCGCTGTTACCCAGCGGTTACGCCGCAGCGAACTGCCAGTGCCACGGCAGGACGACGGTCAGCGCAGAGGGTCACCGGCACCATTGCCGCCACGTGGCCCCGAGCATCGGACGGAGGCACCACGATGAGGATCAGGAGCGCACTGACGGCGCTGGCGGTCGTCCTCGCCGGACTGGTAGCCGGCGCGGGCGGCAGCAGCGCCACGGCGAGCACCACCACGGCGACCACGTCGCCGTACTGCGGGATCACCTGGGGCAGCGCGGAGAAGACAGCCGGCACGCTGAGCGACGCCCCACTTGTCGACGTACGCACCGGCCGACACGACTGCTACGACCGGGTGGTGTTCGAGTTCGCCGGCCCGGTGGACGGCTACTCGGTCGGCTACGGCGAGACGTGGACCGAGGGCGAGGGGCTGGCACTGTCGCCGTACACCGCCGGAGGCGCGCTGCTGCGGGTCTCGCTGCGGGCACCCGCCTACGACGCGGCCCACTCCGGCACGATCCCGTACGCGGTAGGCGAGCACACCGCGAACCTGCTGCGCTACCCGACGCTGCGCGACGTCGTCTTCGGCGGCAGCTTCGAGGGCTACAGCACGTTCGCGGTCGGCGTACGGGCCCGGTTGCCGTTCCGCGTGCTCGTGCTGGCCGGCCCCGGCACACACAGCCGGGTCGTGCTCGACGTGGCCCACCAGTGGCAGGAGTGACGGGCCCGGCGACGTCTCCGGCCGGACGGAACGCGACCGTCCGGCCGGGCGGGCCTCACCTGGGCGGGCTCTGCTCAGGTGCGTCCTCGGCCAGGTGCCAGACCTCCCGCATCGGCGCCCACCAGTCCCCCGACCCGGGTTCGGCGAGCGACTCCTGACACGGATCGGTCAGCTTCCACCACTCCTGCGTCTGCGGGTCCGCGGCGATGAGCTGCTGGTCGGCCTCGTAGTCGTCACCGACGTACTCGTAGTAGCCGAAGAGCAGGTCGTCGTGGAGGAAGATCGTGTAGTTGCGGAAGTTCGCCTCGCGCAGCGTCTGCTCGACGCTCGGCCAGACGTCGGCGTGTAGCCGCAGGTACGTTTCCCGCTGCTCCGGGCGGAGCCGAATCACACAGCCAAAACGTTGCACGTCGTGCCCTCTCGGGTGAGCTGACCGGGTCGGGAGCAAGGTAGTTCACCGACCCGCCACCGCGGCACCCCGCGAAGCCGGCCGGGCCGCCGACACCGACCGTTTCGCCAGGTCGCACGCCATGAAGGCGGGTCTACTCTCAGGTGATGGAGGGCCGCGTACTGGTGGTCGAGGACGACGCCTCCATCCGGGAGGTCACCGCCCTCGGTCTGCGCCGCGCCGGCTTCCGGGTCGACACCGCCGTCGACGGGCGGCAGGCCCTCGCGGCATGGCGAGCCCACCCGATCGACCTGATAGTGCTCGACGTCATGCTGCCGGGCCTGGACGGCCTTGAGGTGTGCCGGGAGATCCGGCGGATCAGCCAGGTGCCGATCCTCATGCTGACGGCTCGCACCGACACGCTCGACGTGGTGGTCGGCCTGGAGTGCGGCGCTGACGACTACCTGCGTAAGCCCTTCGACCTGCCCGAGCTGGTGGCCCGGGTCCGCTCGGTGCTGCGCCGGGCCACCGCGCCGGCGGCGTCGAGCACCATCGAGGTCGGCGGGCTGGAGATCGACCCGGGCAGCTTCGTGGTGCGCCGGGACGGCCGGGAGGTCGCGCTTACCGCCACCGAGTTCCGCCTGCTGCTGGAGTTGGCCCGGCGCCCCGGCCAGGTCTTCACCCGGGATCTGCTGCTGGACCTGGTCTGGAACCACAGCTTCCTCGGCGACTCACGCCTGGTCGACGTGGCGGTCCAGCGGCTACGCGCCAAGATCGAGGACGACCCGGCGCACCCCCTGCTGATCCGCACCGTGCGCGGCGCCGGCTACAAGCTGTCCAGCGGCTGAGAAAGAGGGGCGGCGATGGCCGGACGCGCTGTGGCACCGGGCCGCCTGCGGCGCCGGCTGACGGTCGCCTTCGTGCTCGTCGCCGGAGTGTCGGCCGGGCTGCTCGCCGGCGGGACCGGGCTGCTCCTGCGGCAGTCCTGGATGGACGCCTCGCTCCAGGAGGCCGCCGCCGACGCCCGCTACCAACTCGTCCTCGCCGGACAGTTCCTGCCGCTTACCGAGCGGCGCAGCACCGAACTGCTCACCAGCTTCGAGAGCAGCGGCCGGCACGTGGTGCTCGTCGACGGACCGGCCCGCCCCTCGCACCCGGCGTACGCCCCGGCGCTGGGCACCCGGTTGCGGGCCACCGTCGCGGGCGGGCAGCTCGGCTACCAGCGCTCCGCCCCCGGGATGCGCCCTCGACTGCTTGTTGTCGGCGGACGCATACCCGGCTCGACCGCCGAGCTGTACGTGCTCACCGACGAGGACGGCATCGCCGCCGACGTGGTCCAACTGCGCAACGCGCTGCTGGCCGGATGGGTGGTCGTGGTGCTGCTCGCCGCCGGGGTGGGGCACGCGCTGGCCCGCCGCACACTGGAACCGGTCGGTAGGGCCAGCCGGGCCGCCCGAGCGCTCACCGAAGGGCTGCTCGCCACCCGGCTGCCGGTGCGCGGGCGCGACGAGTTCAGCGACTGGGCGGCGTCGTTCAACGAGATGGCCGAGGCTCTGGAGGCGAAGATCGCCGCGCTGTCGGCGGCGCAGGCCCGGGAGCGGCGGTTCACCGCCGACGTCGCGCACGAGCTGCGTACCCCGGTGACCGCCCTGGTGGCCGCGGCCTCGCTGCTGCGCGGGCACCTCGACCAGTTGCCCGACGACGCGCGGCCGGCGGCGCGGCTGCTGGTCGGCGACGTGGTTCGGCTGCGCCGGCTGGTGGAGGACCTGATGGAGATCTCCCGGCTGGACGCCGGGCGGGAGCGGCCGAGCGTCGAGCCGGTGGACGCGGCGGCCCTGCTGCACGGGATCGTCGCGGCGCGCGGCTGGTCCGCGCGGGTGCTGATAGGTGGCGAGCCGATCGTGCTGCGCACCGACCCGCGCCGGCTGGAGCGGGTGCTCGCCAACCTGGTGTCCAACGCTGTCGAGCACGGCGGCGGCGAGATCCGGGCCACGGTGGCCAGGGCGGGTCCGCTTGTCGTCGTCGAGGTCACCGACCAGGGGCCGGGCATCCCGGCCGAGCACCTGCCCCGCCTGTTCGACAGGTTCTACAAGGCCGATCCGTCCCGCTCCGCCCCGGGCAGTGGGCTGGGGCTGGCCATCGCCCGGGAACAGGCCACGCTGCTCGGCGGCGTGCTGAGCGTGCGCAGCGAGCCGGGCGCCGGCACGCGGTTCCGGCTGGAGCTGCCCGCGCACGGTCCCGGCGGCGTGCCACGCCCGGCGGGGCACCCCGATGCGGAAACCGCCAGCCCGAAGGGTGACGCGGGATGAGCCGGCGCACGCTGGGCGTTGCGGTACTCGTCGCAGTGCTTCTCGTCGGCGGCTGCGGCACCCCGCGCTCCGGTGCCCTCGGCCCGGCGCCGACCGCACCAACGTCGACCGGCGCGCCAACCGAACGACCACGTCCCACCTCCACCCCCACACCGCGGGCCACCCCGACGCCCACGCCGACACCGGCGGTCACCGGCACGCCGCCGCGTCCGCTGGCACCGGCGCCCACCGGTACGCGCCACCAGGCCACGGTGACCATCGAGCTGTGGTACGTGCGGTCCGGGCAGCTCGTCCCGACCCGGCGGACCCGACCGGCCACCGTGGCGACGTCCCGCCTGGCGCTGACCGAGTTGGCCGCCGGACCCACACCCGCCGAGGCCGCCACCGGGTTGACCACCCGGTTGCCGGCCGGCGTCGAGGTCACCCGGATCACCGACGGCGTGGCGACGCTGCGGATCCCACCCGCTGGCGATCCGGCAGAGCAGCGCCTCCGCGAGGCGCAGGTGGTGTGGACGCTCACCCAGTTTCCCAGCGTCCGGCAGGTCCGCTTCGGTGACGGCGACCCGGTCGGCAGGGCCGACTACACCAGCTTGCTGCCGCCGATCGTTGTCACCGGCCCCACCGTCGGCGAGCGGGTCACCGCCCCGCTCACCGTCACGGGCACCGCCGACGTGTTCGAGGCCACTGTGAGTGTCCGGGTGCGGGACGCCGCCGGCCGGGAGGTCGCCACCGGATTCGGCACCGCCAGCTGCGGCAGCGGCTGCCGGGGCGCGTACCGGGTGGTGGTCGGCTGGCGTACGACCCGCGAGCAGCACGGCACTGTCGAGGTGTACGAGGTGTCAGCCCACGACGGCGCCCGGATCAACACGGTGGCCGTGCCGGTGATCCTCGCGCCCGCTTGAGGAGCGGGCTCACGTTTCGAGGGGGCAGCGATGGTTATACCGCCGCCGGGCGGGCTGTCCGGCCCGAAGGATGACCGCAGCACGGAGGCATCACCATGGCCGGAGCGACCTCGACCGCGCCCGGCGCACCTGGCGCCGGGGCGTCGACAGGCACGCCGTACCCGCGGCGCTGGCTCGCGCTGATGGTCATCGCCCTCGCGCAGCTGATGGTGGTCCTGGACGCCACAATCGTGAACATCGCGCTCCCCCAGGCCCAAGCGGACCTGGGCATCAACGACGCGAACCGGCAGTGGGTCGTCACCGCCTACACGCTCGCCTTCGGTGGCCTGCTGCTGCTCGGCGGCCGGATCGCCGACTACTGGGGGCGCAAGCGCACGTTCATCGTCGGCATGATCGGCTTCGCGCTGGCCTCCGCGCTGGGCGGTCTGGCGACCACCGGCGAGATGCTCTTCGCCGCCCGGGCCCTACAGGGGGCTTTCGGCGCGCTGCTCGCCCCGGCCGCGCTGGCCCTGCTCACCGTCCTGTTCACCGAGACGACCGAACGCGCCAAGGCGTTCGCCGTGTACGGCGCCATCGCCGGTGGTGGCTCGGCGGTCGGCCTGCTGCTCGGTGGGGTGCTCACCGAGTACGCGGACTGGCGCTGGTGCCTGCTGGTGAACATCCCGATCGCCGCCGTGGCGATCGCCCTCGCCCTGCCGCTGGTGCCGGAAAGCCGGGCGCACGGCAACACCCGCTACGACATACCGGGCGCTGTCGTCGTCACGGCGGGCCTGGTCTCCCTCGTGTACGGCTTCACAAAGGCCGCGGAGGACGGCTGGGACGCCGCCGCGACGCTCGGTTTCATCGCCGCCGGTGTGGTGCTGCTCACCGTCTTCGTGGTGATCGAGCTGCGCTCCAACCATCCCCTGTTGCCGCTGCGGATCATCCTGGACCGCAACCGGGGCGCGGCGTACCTCGCCACGACGCTGATCGGCGCCGGCCTGTTCGGCGCGTTCCTCTTCCTGACCTTCTACTTCCAGGTGGTGCTCCGGTACACGCCGCTGGAGGCCGGCCTCGCGTCGCTGCCGGTCACCGGCGGTGTGCTGATCGCCGCCGCCGGCGCCAGCCAGCTGATGCCCCGGCTGGGCGCCAAACCGCTGATGGTCGGGGGCGCCGCGCTCGCCGCCATCGGCATGCTGGTGCTCACTCAGATCGACGTGGACACCTCGTTCCTCACCCATCTGCTCCCCGCCCAGTTCATTCTCGGCCTGGGCCTCGGTTTCACATTCGTGCCGCTGTCCAGCCTGGCGCTGTTCGGGGTGCCGGAGCACGACGCCGGCGCGGCCAGCGCGACGCTCAACGCCACCCAGCAGGTCGGCGGCTCGTTGGGCACCGCCCTGCTGAACACCATGTACACGAGCGCTGTCACCGCGTACCTGGTGTCCCGGGCACCGAGCCCGGCCACCCAGGTCAAGGCGCTGGTGCACGGCTACAGCGTGGCGTTCGCCTGGGGCGCGGCACTGATCGTGCTCGCCGGCCTGATCGCCCTGTTCCTGATCAAGGTACGCAAGGGGGACATCCGGACCAGCGGCCCCGCGCACATGGGCTGAGCGGACCGAGAGACGCCTGCCGGTCCACCTCGCTTGCGGGGTGGACCGGCAGGCGTCGGATAGCGTTTCGAGGAAAGTCGACAAACACGCTGAGGAGATACATGCCCACCCCTGCCGATGAGATCATCGCCGCTCTGCGCGCCGGCCACGAAGAGTTGGCCGCGCTCGTGAGGGACCTCAAGGAGGACGACCTGATCCGACCGTCGGGTGCCAGCGAGTGGCAGGTGTCGCAGGTGCTCAGTCACCTGGGCAGCGGCGCCGAGATCGGCCTCGCCTCGCTTACCGCCGCCCGCACCGGCGCTCCCGCACCGGACGGCGACTTCAACCGCGGTGTCTGGCAGCGCTGGGACGCGATGTCCCCGGCCGAGCACGCCGCCGGGTTCCTGACCACGAACGAACGTCTCGTCGAGGCGTACGAGGCACTCGACGCCGACACCCGCGCCACGCTGCGCATCGACATGGGTTTCCTGCCCGAACCGGTGGACGTCGCCACCTCGGCCCGGTTCCGGCTCAGCGAGTTCGCCCTGCACCAGTGGGACGTCGAGGTCGCGTTCAACAGGTTCGCGGCGGTGACACCGCAGGCGGTGCCGCTGCTGCTCGACCACGTCGGCGGCATGCTGAGCTGGACGAGCCAGCCACAGGAGCTGGGCGGCCGGGAAGCCACGCTGCTGCTGCGGCTGCACCAGCCGGAACGGACGTACGGGCTGCGGCTGGGCGAGAAGGTCGAGCTGGTCGACGCGCCCGAGCAGCCCGACGGCGAGCTGACCGCACCGGCCGAGGCGTGGCTGCGACTCGCGGTGGGCCGGCTCGGGCCCGCGTACACCCCTGACGGCGTACAGGTGACCGGCCCGGTGACAGTGGACGACCTGCGCCGGGTCTTCGCCGGTTTCTGACGCGTACCGCGCGGGCCGCTCGTTGCCGGCCCGCGCGGCCCGTCACCCCTTGACGCAGACCACCTGCTTCAGGTGCGCCACCACCTCCACCAGGTCCTCCTGCTGCGCCATCACCTCGGTGATGTCCTTGTACGCGCCGGGGATCTCGTCGATCACCCCGGCGTCCTTGCGGCACTGGACACCGGCGGTCTGCGCGACCAGGTCGTCCCTGGTGAACGTCCGCTTGGCCTGCGCCCGCGACATCCGCCGGCCCGCACCGTGCGACGCCGAGCAGTAGGCGTCGGCGTTGCCCCGACCCCGCACGATGTACGACCCGGTGCCCATCGACCCGGGGATGATGCCCAGGTCGCCCTTCCCGGCCCGGATAGCGCCCTTGCGGGTGACGAGCACGTCCACCCCGTCGTAGCTCTCCTCGGCGACGTAGTTGTGGTGGCACGAGATCGGCTCGTCGTAGGACACCTGCGGGAACTGCTCCCGCACCACGCCGCACAGCAGGGCCACCATGACCGCCCGGTTGCGCCGCGCGTACTCCTGCGCCCACCACAGGTCCCGCCGGTACGCGTCCATCTCGGGAGTGCCCGCGAGGAACACGGCGAGGTCCCGGTCGGGCAGGTCGGCGTTGTGCGGCAGCCCTCGGGCCACCCCGATGTGCCGCTCGGCCAGCTCCTTGCCGATGTTGCGGGACCCGGAGTGCAGCATCAGCCACACCCGGCCCTCGTCGTCGCCACCCTGTTCCAGGCAGACCTCGATGAAGTGGTTGCCGCCGCCGAGCGTTCCGAGCTGCCGCTGTGCTCGGGTCTCCAGCTGCGCCACCTTGCGGTCCAGCCCGGCGAACCGGCCCCAGAAGTCGTCCCAGCCGCCCTGCTCCAGGCCCCTGATCCGACGGGGGTCGACTGCCCGGTCCCGCTGCGCGAAGCCCACCGGGATGGTGGCCTCGATCGCGGAGCGCAGGCCGGCCAGGTCGTCCGGCAGGTCGGCGGCGGTCAGCGAGGTACGCACCGCTGACATGCCGCAGCCGATGTCCACGCCGACGGCGGCCGGCGAGACGGCCTGCCGCATGGCGATCACCGAGCCGACAGTGGCGCCCTTTCCGAAGTGCACGTCGGGCATCACGGCGACGCCCTGCACCCAGGGCAGCGCGCCGATGTTGCGCAGCTGCTTGGCCGCCTGCGGCTCGATGGCGTACGGGTCGGTCCAGACCCGGACGGGTGCCCGGGTGCCGGCGAGGGGCGTGAATCCCATCGTGGTCTCCTTGTGTGGGTCCCGGCACCATCGTCGCAGGGGGTGACCGGGAACGATCGCGGTCCGGGTCAACCGGAGCGCGGGAAGGTCAGCGGATACGAAAAAGCCGCCCGATCCTCAGGGGGTGGGCGGCGGCCGGACGCGCTCGCGTCAGCGGTGGAGCCGCCCAGGCAGCCGGCACTCGGCGCGACGGCCGAGACCCCGATACCACGCGCCGGATGGCAACGCGGCACCCGCGCCTGGCGTACGCCAGGTGGTGGTGCGGTGATCGCGTTGCGACACGGCGTGCTCCTCGGGGTCTGACCGGTTGACCATGCGTCGAGAACGGTAGACGGGCCGGCGGGTGTCCGCAAAGGATTTCACACGTGAGAGCCGCCTGCACGGGGCGGAAAAGACCGGCGCCCCCACACCCGCGAGGGCTGGGGGCGCCGGATGGCCTGGCTAGGACGTGCCGTTGTCCTGAACCTCTGTCACAGGTCGTTCCAGAACTCCCGCAGGACGGCGGACAGCTCGTGCGGCGACTCCAGGGGCGTCAACCGGCCGGCCCCGCTCACCTCCGACACGCGGCCCTTGGGCGCCTTGTCGGCGTAGCCCTGGGCGACGGACCTGTCGAACACCGTGTCCCCGGTGGCCGTCACGAAGTTCGTCGGCACCGTGATGCGACTCGGCAGATCGGTCCGGTCCGGCGTACGCCCGCAGGTACGCAGCGTCGCCACCACCATGTCCAGGCGGGTGTCCTGCATCATCTGGCGATAGCGGGCCAGGCTCTGCAGGCTCGCCCCGGACGCGACGATGTACTCGGCGAACCGCCGGTAGACGGCGTCGATGCCCTCGCGTACCGCGAGCTTGGCCATCTCGTCCCGGTACAGGCGGTACGCCGGGGTGTCGGGCGGCAGGTTGGGGCTGAGGAACGACATCGAGCGGACCAGCTCGGGGTACCGCTCCGCCACCAGCCCACCGACCACCGAGCTGAGGCTGAACCCCACCAGGTCGACGGGTTGCCCATTACCCAGCTCACGGGCCACGGCGGCCACGTCCTCGACGTACACGTCGAGGTCGAGGAGGTCGTCGGTGGTGATCGGGTCGGACAGGCCGAACCCGCGCAGGTCGAGCGACACGCACCGCCTGATGTCGGACAGGTCGGCGATCTGGTCGAGCCAGAACGTGCTGTCCAGGATGAAACCGGCCAGGAACAGGGCCGTCGGGCCGGAGCCGGACTCACGGAAGTGCAGGTTGGTCTTGTTGACGTGCAGGTGTGGCATCAGGAGGCTCCCGGAGTCTTGGATCAGTGGTCCTTCGGGACCGGCTGGTTGAGGATGTCGCGGAGCGCGTCTCCGAGGACGTAGAACGCCACGATGGTGGCGGTGAGGAACACACCGGGCACGATGGCCACCCACCAGGCGCCCTGAAGCTCGGTCTGTGCTCCGCCGAGCATCGAGCCCCACGAGAAGTCGGGGACCTGCACGCCGAGACCGATGAAGGACAGCGCCGACTCGACCAGGATGAGACCGCCTACCGACGTCGTCCACAGCACGATGACGCTGCTGGAAACGCCGGGCAGGAGGTGCACACGCATGATCCGCGCGACGCTTGACCACTGGAGCCGGGAGGCTTGCACGTACTCCATCCGCTTGAGCTGCGAGACGGTGACGGCGATGGTGCGGGCGTAGGTCGCCCAGCCCCAGAACGACAGCAGGATGACCAGATTGCGCAGGCTCGGCCCGAACAGGGCGACAACGGCGATCGCGATGACGTAGAAGGGCAGCGAGAACTGAATGTCGGCGAACCGTAGGATCGTCGGCCCCACCCGCCGCTCGAAGTAGCCGGCGATCAGGCCCATCGTCGTGCCCAGCAGCATCGCGATGGTCGCCGAGACGGTGCCGACGAACAGCGAGATGCGTGCTCCGTAGATGATTCGCGAGAGCAGGTCCCGTCCGAACTCGTCGGTGCCGAACAGGTACGTCGTGTCGCCACCGTCCAGGAACGCCGGAGGCTGCCGGGACCTGGCGAGGTCCTGGACGACGGGGTCGTGCGGGGCGATCAGCGGTGCGAAGATCGCCGTGAGGGCGACAAGCAGCAGAAACCCCAGAGCGACCATCGCGCCGGGGCGGCGCGCGAGCCGCCCCAGCGGGCCGCGCGGGCGCGTCCGTACGTCGGCCTTCGGCACGGTCGGGCCCGCCTCGCCGCCCACACCGGGCTGGAGCGCTTGCTCCGTCATGACACACCCACCTTCGTCCGCAGGCCGGAGTCGATCAGTCGGTTCACGACGTCCGCCAGAAGGTTCACCAGCCCGACCATCAGCGTCACGACGAACACCCCGGCCATCACGATGGGAAAGTCCCTGCCGTGTACGGCGTTCACCAGGAGCGCGCCGATCCCGCGGTAGTTGAACAGGGGTTCGAGGACGACCAGCTGGCCCACGGAGAACGCGAACAGGATCCCCGAGTACGAGATGATCGGCGGGAGAGCCACCGGCAGGACATGCCGGAACATGAGCCGCCCCTGTGAGATCCCCTTCGAGCGGGCGACGAGGACGAACGGGCGGTGCAGCACGTCCGCGACCTCACCGCGAGCCAGCCGGGCCAACGCGGCCGTGTGGCTGGCGGTCATCGCGATGATCGGGATGATCGCGTACTCGATGCCGCCAGACCCGGTCGCCGGCAGCACCTTCCACTGCAGGGCCAGGAACAGCACAAGCACGATCGCCAGCCAGAAGTACGGGACCGCCTGCAGCAGGAACGACCCGCCCATGAAGATCTGGCCGATCCGGAACTTCCCGGCCCGCGCCACCGCGCTGCCCAGCGCGATGCCGAGCAGCATGGTGAGCACCTGGGCCGGAAGGAGGATCAACATGCTCGCCCCGAGCCGGTCCGTCACCGCGGTCAGCGCGTCGCCGCCGAAGGTGAAGGACCGGCCCAGGTCGAGGACCGCCAGGTCACCCATGAACCGGAGGTACTGGCTCAGCAGGGAGCCTTCCAGCCCCAGCCGGGCCCTCGTCGCCTCGACGATCTCCGGCGTGGCGTCCGGTCCGGACAACACCTCCGCCGGGTCACCCGAGACGCGCAGGAGCACGAACAGCACTGTCATCACACCGGCGACGGTGAGGACCAGCTGGGCCAGGCGACTGATCAGATACGTCAGGTGAGCCACGTCTATCGACCCATCCGCGCGGTGCCGACCGTCATGACTTCGTCACTGTCGACGCGTCCACCCAGAACCCGGTGCTCGGGTCGTACCCGGAGACATCGGAGGTGCTGGCGACCACCCACTGCTGGCCGAACAGGAAGATGAACGGGAGCTCCTTGTGCAGGTGTGCCCCCATCTCCTGGAGGATCTTCTCGCGGGCGGCGGAGTCCATCTCGTTACGGGACTTCTCCAGCAGCTGGTCGTAGTGCGCGTCCACCCAGCCCTTGCGCCCCTCGGCACCGGCCGTGGGGTAGCGGTAGGACAGTTCGGCGTCGAACAGCGGCGAGTAGTTCATGCCCTTGACGAACAGCGGCCACTTGCTGCCGTTGTTGAAGCCGTCCACCCACACCGCGAAGTCCAGGACGGTGACCTTCACGGTGATGCCGATGGCGCCCAGCTGCCCGCTGATCGCCTCCATCAGCGGCTTGTTCACCGGCAGGCCGGCGATCTCGGTGGAGAAGGGTTTGACGCCCTCCCGAGCCAGGATGTCCTTGGCCTGCTGAAGGTCGAACGGGATGGCCTTGAGGTCCGGGTTGTGGCCGAAGCATCCCTTGGCGGTGAGCTGGCCGGGCAGGGGCTCGCCGGCGCCGTTCATCACCGCGCTGACGATGGACTCCACGTCGATCGCGAGGTTCAGCGCACGACGGACCTCCGGGTTGTTGAAGGGCGCGATCTTGGTGTCGAACTGCACGGCCAGCGGCGAACCGGTGGACACGACCTCCACCTTCATGTCCGAGCCCAGGTTCTTGAGGGCCTGCACCGGCAGGTTGTGGCCGATGTCGAGCTGCCCGGACTGCATCGCGGCAAGGAAGGCGCTCTGGTCGGAGTACTGCATGTACTCCACCCGCGAGTTGGCCGGCTTACCCTCCCAGGGGTCCTCCGCGGCTTCCAGGGTGATCTGCGAGTTGGGGACCACCTTGGTGATCCGGTACTGCCCACTGCCGACGGGCGCGAGGCCGAACGCCTCCGTGCCGGCAGCGGTGTACGCCTTCTCGGGCACGATGAAGAGCAGGGCGGTCCGCTTCTCCAGGATCGCGTCCGGCTTGGAGGTCCGGATGCGCACCGTCAGGTCGTCGACCACGTCGACAGAGCTGACGTTGGCGATCAGGGAGGCCAGGGCCAGGCCTTCCTTCTTCGTGATGTCGTAGGAGAACTTCACGTCCTTGGCGGTCAGCGGCGTGCCGTCGGAGAACTTCACCCCTTCGCGGAGCTTGAACTCCATCTCCGTCTCGGACAGCCGCGTCCACGAGGTGGCGAGCCCCGGCTCGATCTTCAGGGTCGACGGGTTCATCCGGGTCAACGCGTCGAAGGCGAGGTAGTTGGCGCTGTGTCCGAGGGACTTCAGCGGGTTGGCGTCCGGGTCCAGAACCGACGTGCCGATCCTGATCGGCCCGCCGGCGCCGGCGTCCTCGTCGTCGTCGGACCCGCAGGCGACAAGCGCCGGAGCGACTGCGAAGGCGGCGCCGACGAGCGCCGTGTAGCGGAGGAAGTCCCGACGCGATCGCACGGTCCGGGGGTTGACGGCGTCAGTCATGTGATGCTCCTGCACTGGGGATTGGCGAACTGGTGAGGGCTGTGGTGGTCGGTGCCGCGGTCGCGGCAGGTGGCCTGGGCCAGGTTTCGGGCTGAGGAATGCGGGCCGTGGCAGTTCCCGACAGCTCCAGCACTCCCGGCCTATGGCACGCCACCTGACGACCGCTGGGCGTGGCCTGCAACGGCGGGTACTCGGTCGCGCACTTGTCGACGGCGATCGGGCAACGCGAACGGAAGTGGCAGCCGGCCGGAGGGTTGATCGGGGACGGCACCGACTCGGCCTCGGACGGCGCGGCAGGGCCGCGCGACCGGGTGGACACCAGCAGGTGGGTGTAGGGGTGCAACGGCTGGCGCATCAGCTCCACCGTCGGCCCCGCCTCGACGATCCGTCCGAGATACATCACGGCGCACTCGTGGCTGAGGTGGTGGGCGAGCCCGAGGTCGTGCGTGATGAACAGCATTGCCAGGCTCAACCTGCCCTGAAGCTCCAGGAGGAGGTTGACGATCTGCGCCTGGCTGGTCAGGTCGAGAGATGCCGTCGGCTCGTCCGCCACGAGCAGCTTCGGGCTCAACGCGAGCGCCCGGGCGAGCCCGATGCGCTGCCGCTGCCCGCCGCTGAGCTGGCTGGGGCGTCGGGTCTCGACGGACGCCGGCAGGCCGACCATGTCGAGCACCTCCCGCACCCGGTCGGCGGGGCTGAGGCCGTCGGGCAGGCCGTGGATCTGCAACGGCTCCGCGATGGAGGCGCCGACGCTCATGCGCGGGCTCAACGAGGTGTACGGGCTCTGGAAGACCATCTGCATCCGCTGGCGGATCGTGCGCAGGTCACGGTGCCGCAGGTGGGTGATGTCCTCGCCGTCGAAGCGGATCTGGCCGTCGGTGGGCTCGTCCATCCGGACCACGCACCGGCCGAGGGTGCTCTTGCCCGACCCGCTCTCGCCGACGAGCGCGAGGGTCCGCCCACTGTCGATGCGCAGGGAGACGCCGTCGACCGCCCTGAGCATGCGGCCACGGGAGAGCGCGAAGTGACGCCGGAGGCCGTCCACCTCAAGCAGGCTCGACGTGCCCGGGGTCGCCTGCGGAGTGTTGTTGGTGCTCATGACGCCGCCTCCTGAGAAGCTGACACGAGGCAGGCCGCGGACCGCTCGGGCGCCGTCGCCAGCGGCCGGAGGACTGGGGTCTCCACGCTGCACCGCTCCTGTCGGAACGGGCACCGGGGCGCGAAGCGGCAGCCGGGGATTTCGACGTCCGGCCGGGGCGGTGCCCCGTCGAGGATCGTCAGGGGGGTGAAGGGCTCGCGCTCACCGGAGTCCGGGTGGGCGTTGAGCAGCGACCACAGGTACGGGTGCTGAGGGGTGGCCAGGGTCGCGCGGGTCGGCCCGTGCTCGACGACCTGGCCCGCGTACATGACGACGATCCGGTCGGAGTAGTCGGCCGCGATCGCCATGTCGTGGGTGGTGAGGATGACGCCCGTTCCCATGTCGCTGGTCAGGGCGCGAATGAGGTCGAGCACCTGCGCCTGTGTGGTGACGTCGAGAGCGGTCGTCGGTTCGTCGCAGATCAGCAACGGCGGGTCGACAGCGAGCGCCATCGCGATCACGACCCGCTGGAGCATCCCGCCGGACAACTCGCGCGGGTAGGCGCTCAGGCACCGCTGCGGTTCGGCGATGCCGACCCGGCGGATCATCGCCAAGGCCTGTTCGCGAGCCTCGGCGCGAGAGCACCGTTGGGCCGCTCGAATGGACTCGATGACCTGGAACCCGATGGTCAGCACAGGGTTCATCGCCGAGCCCGGATCCTGGAAGATCATCCGAGCGGCGGAGGCGCGGAACTGCCGGAGTCGTCGGCTGTTCATCGTCGTGACGTTCTCGCCACGGAACTCGACGGTTCCGTTCGTCGCGAGCTCCGGTGGCAGCAGCCCCAGGACCGCGAGCGACGTCAGCGACTTTCCGGAGCCCGACTCCCCCACCACCGACACGATCTCGCCGGCGCGGACGTCCAGGGACACGCCTCGGACCAGAGGTATGTCGCCAACGCTGATGCGGAGGTCGCGGACGCGCAGCAGCGGCTCGTCCGCCGACTGCGTGACCGAGTCGGCAGACGTACCGGCCGTCATGGGGGACGTCACGACAGCGGCACCATGGTGGTAGCGAAACCCGAAACCAGATTCCGGTTGATGGAACGCGGTTTCACCTCAAACGCTTGACACATCGGTATCGCTCCTCACTCCAGCACTGCGGGGTCCAGGTCCGCAGTACGGCTCTTCCGCTCTGCGAAACGCCGTTTCGCAGACGCTAAACTCTGCCTCGCCGTTGGTCAACGGTTCCGAACCGTTCACCTGGATGGCCGTTCGGACGTCAAGTCGCACCCTTCGGCCACCCGGGCTCCGCCGGGCGCGCCAGTGCTCAGCGCGACGCGCGACGCCCGCCATCGACGGTGACCGCGGTACCGGTCACCCAGCCCGCGTCGGCCCCGACGAGGTAGGCAACGGCCCCTGCCACGTCGTCCGGTTCGCCGACCCGACCGAGGGGCACGTCGCGGGCGAGCGACGCCTCGTGGGAGGCCAGGACGGCTGCGGTGGCGGGCGTCCGGACCAGGCCCGGGACGACGGAGTTGACCCGGATGCCGTGCGATGCCCACTCGACGGCGAGGGTGCGCACCAACGACGCGCAGGCAGCCTTGGCGGCCCCGAAGTGCGCGAGGTCCGTCGCCGCCCCCTCGGCCAGGCTGGAGCCGACGTGCACGATGCTCAGCGGGCGCGACAGCCGGATCGACCGACGCGCCGCGGCGCGTGCGCACCTGAAGAAGCCTCCGACGTTGAGGTCCAGCACGGCACCGAACGTGGGATCGTCGATCTCCAGCGCGGCGCTGCGCAGCGCGCCACCCGCGCTGCACACCAGCACGTCGGGGCACTGCCCGTCGGCGAAGAACGCGTCGACGGCCTGGCTGTCCGTGACGTCGAGCTGGGCAGCACGACCGCCGACCTCGGCGGCCACCTCGCGCGCGGCGTCGAGGTCGACGTCGGCGACGACGACGTGCGTACCGTCGCGGGCCAACGTCCTGACGACCGCCGCTCCGATGCCCGACGCCCCACCGGTCACCACGGCGACGCGGGTCACCACGGCAGCGTGCGCCGCGCCGGGGCCGAACGGCACCCGCTCCCGTCGGCGAGCCAGTCGTCGGAACGTCGTTCTCTTTCACGCATCTGGAACATTGGCTCTACCCCTCACCTAGCGCCACGGGAAAAGAACCTGCAAACGATCTTCCGCACTGCGGAACGCTGTTCCCACTTGTACGCTAAGCTCTGCCTCGCCGGCAGGTCAACGTCTCGGGCACCCTGAGCTGGATGACGATCTGGGCGCCGGCACGCTCCCCTCGGCCGCGGGGCGCTCAAGCCGGCCGAGGGGAGCGCTGGCCCCACGCACTCACCGGACCCGGCGCAGGTCGGGGTGCGCACGTCTGGGCGCCCGCTTGTCCGGGGCAGCCCACTTCTCCAGGGCAGCTGAACCTGTCCGGGCAGCCCGCCTGTCCGGTCAGCCCACCGACGAGCGCGCCACCGGGGCGGCGAAGAACGTGTCCGGGTACGGCTCGTCGCGGAACCTGTAGTGCCACCACTCGCGGTCGTAGTTGACGAACCCGGCGTCGGTCATCAGCCGCTTCAACAGTTGGCGGTTGGTACGCGCCGTCTCGCTGACGCGGCTGTCGGCCGTGTGCGCCCGCGTGTCGAAGCAGTCGAAACCGGTGCCCATGTCGACGCTGTTGTCGGCGAACCGTTGCCCGACCGGCGCTGTGCAGGCGACCTGCGGCTGCCCCGGCAGGAACGGAGGCTGGCTGGCCGGCGGCTCGTCGACAAGGGTCAGGTCCACGGTGCTGCCACGGCTGTGCGCCGTGGGCGCGCCGATGTAGCCGTCGGCGAAGAGCCGGTCCTTGTCCAGTCGCGGATAGAACTCGGCCTTGGTCTGCTGCTCACGCGGACTCTTCGACCAGGCCACGAAGTCGTCCACCGCCGGCTGCGGGCGGTAGCAGTCGTACACCTTGAGGCTGTGCCCACCGGCGAGCGCGGCGTCCTGTGCCCGGCGCAGCGCCTCGGCTGCCGGCCGGGTCAGCAGGCACAGCGGCTCCGGGTACGCGGCGATCGGCCGACCCACGAAGTTGTGGTCGGTGGCGTACCTGATGTCGCTGTGGATGCGCGGGTCGACGTCGCTCAGCACCACGAACCCCCGCAGCCGGTCCGTGGCGGACGGCCCGGCACTCGCCGACGCCGGTCCCGGGCTTCCCGACGCCGACGCGGGAGCCGCCGGCCCCGGGTCGGGGCGCGGGTGCGAGCAGCCGCCCAGTGCCGCGACGAGCGCGAGCACGGCGGCGCCGCCCACCCGGCCTGGCCTGCGCACCCGTTCTGTCTACCAGCCGCACCTCGGGCTCCAGGCCCGATCAACCGACTGCCGTCCGCGACGGATCAACCGGCGACGACCGGATCCCCTCCCACCGCCCCGGCATCGTCGTCGACGAGGTGCCCGCGCAGGAACCGCAGCGCCGCCTCGTCGTCGTCGATCCCGCCAGCCTCGTGACCGTTGTACCGCCACACCGCCAACTCGGTGGGCCCCGCGTGGGCGTTCACGGCGGCGTAGACCCCCGACGGCGGCACGATGTCGTCCATCAGCGCCACCGAGTACCGGGCGGGCCGCTGGCAGCGCCGCGCGAAGTTGACCCCGTCGACGTACGCCAGGGTCGTGAAGACCTGATCCTCGGCGCCCCGGTGGACGGCCAGGTAGTCACGGATCTCCCGGAACGGCCTCGCGTCGGTGACCACCACCGAGCGCGGGATGTCGCAGAGGAACGGCACGAGGGCGACCACCGCGCGCACGCCGGGCGCCAACGCGCCGGCCGCGAGGGCCAACGCGCCGCCCTGGCTCTGCCCGAACACCGCCACCCGGGTGGGGTCGACCATCGGCAGGCCACGGACGGCGTCCACCGCCCGGACCGCGTCGGTGATCAGCCGCCGGTAGTAGTACGTGTGGGGATCGGCGATTCCCCGGGTCATCACACCGGGCACTTCCGGACCGGCCACGCCCGGATCCCCGGTGGCACCGCGGCTCCAGCCGGACCCCTGCCCCCGGGTGTCCATCTGCAGGTGGGCGAACCCTGCCGACGCCCACAGCAGGTTCTCCAGCGGGTGCCCCCGACCGCCGCCGTAGCCGACGTACTGCACGAGGGTCGGCAGCGCCGTATCCGCCCCGCGAGGCACCCGCAGCCAGGCCCGTACGGGGTGACCGGCGAAGCCCGCGAACGTCACGTCGAACACATCGATGCTGGTCAGCCCGGTCGTCACCGGTTCGATCCGGACCGGCCATCCGGCGGCGCGGGCCTCGGCCAGGGTTCCGGCCCAGAAGTCGTCGAAGTCGCCCGGGTCGCTCACCACGCCACGGTGGTCGCGGAGCTGGTCCTCGGACAGGTCGGTGTACATGGCGTCCTCGGTCCGTAGATCGACAGGGAACAGGCGGCGGCCGCCGGACGGCGACGGCAGGCAGCACACCGGAAGGTGCCCGATAACTTACCGGTACCGTTCCGCAACTCCGCCGAACGCTAGAACCGACCTGCCATGTCGTCAACCCACGTTCGTGAGGCAAGATGGCGCGAAGGGGCGGGAACACCGTTCCGGGACAATGGTATGGCGACGGCTTGCGGTCGCTCTTCCGGACCGGTGAGGAGACGCGGGTGGGCGCGGACGACGGACGCAGGGTGACCATCACCGCGATCGCACGGGAGGCCGGAGTTTCGGTGCCGACCGTGTCGCGGGTGCTCAACGGACGGTCCGATGTGGCCCCTGACACCCGGGAACGGGTCGAGGAGCTGCTGCGCCACCACGGCTACCGGCGACGCAGCAGCCGCAGCGTTCGCCGCGCCGGCCTCGTCGACCTGGTCTTCAACGACCTGGACAGCCCGTGGGCGGTGGAAATCATCCGCGGTGTGGAGGACGTCGGGCACGGCGCCGGCGTCGGCACCGTGGTCTCCGCGATCCACAGGCAGCCCACCGCCGCCCGGCAGTGGCTGCAGAATCTCCGGACCCGGGCCACCGACGGCGTCATCTTCGTGACGTCACACCTGAGCCCGCCCCTGCACGCCCAACTCCGCCGCCTCAACGTGCCCGTGGTCGTCGTCGACCCGGCCGGCGTTCCGGCCATGGACGTACCGACCATCGGCGCCACGAACTGGGCCGGCGGGCTCGCCGCGACCGAGCACCTGCTGGCGATCGGGCACCGGCGGATCGGGTTCGTCGCCGGGCCCACGCACCTGCTGTGCAGCCGCGCCCGCCTCGACGGCTACCGCGCCGGCCTGGAGGCGGCAGGCGTACCGGTGGACGACGCGCTGATCTACCCGGGCGACTTCTACCACGCCTCCGGCTTCTCCGGCGGCACGGCACTGCTCGACCTGGACGACCCGCCGACAGGCATCTTCGCCGCCAGCGACCAGATGGCCTTCGGCGTGTACGAGGCCATCCGGCGTCGCGGTCTGCGGGTACCCGACGACGTCAGCGTTGTGGGTTTCGACGATCTGCCCGAGGCCCGCTGGGCGTCACCGCCACTGACCACTGTGCGTCAACCGCTTGTCGAGATGGGCCGGCTGGCGGCCCGGACGGTGCTGCGACTGGCCCAGGGCGAGAGCATCGACTCACCCCGGGTGGAACTCGCCACCGAACTTGTCGTACGGGACAGCACCACCGCGCCGCCGACCGGGTCGCCGCACCTGTCATGACGGGCTGAATCGAGTCGGATCCTGGGTTCGCCAGTACCGGTCCGGCAGCCGAAATTTTCGGTCCGCCAGCCGTCGCTCGCACTGCTGACCTTCGCCCGGCTCGGCGACGACGGTCCCGCCCGCACGTGGCTGGGCGACTTCACCGACGATCCCGCTCTCACCTGGCTGCGCGACCTCACCACGACCCGGCCCCTGACGTACCGGCGCGGGGGCGACCCGAGTCGCCCACCGCGCCGTACGCCTCAGTGGTGGTGGTGGGAGCGGACGGCCCGCCGGATGTCGACAGGTAGCGCGGGCGCGCCGTCGACCGGTGCGGGATCCTCGGCCGTCGGCGCCACTCCCCCGGCGGCGATCCGGTCCAGGGTCGCCAGCCCGGCGGCGTCGACCTCGCCGAAGATCGTGTAGTTGGGGCGCAGCGCTGAGTCGGCGTACACCAGGAAGAACTGGCTGCCGTTGGTGTCCGGCCCCGCGTTGGCCATGGCCAGCACGCCCCGGGCGTAGAGCCGGCGGACACCGGTCGGGTCGGTCGGCGCCGGCGGCAGGTCGGTCGGCAGTTCATCGCGGTAGCGGTAGCCCGGGCCGCCCTCGCCCGTGCCCGACGGGTCGCCGCACTGCAGGACGCTCAGCGTGGGGTACGCGGTGAGCCGGTGGCACGAGGTGCGGTCGTAGAACCGCTTGCCGACCAGGTGCAGGAAGCTCTGCACGGTGCACGGCGCGGCCTCCCGGTCCAGGGTCAACCCGATCGGCCCGTGGTTGGTGGCCAGGGTCACCCGGACGGTACCCCGAGCGGGCGTACGGCGGGGATCGGGCGGCAGCGGCACAGGGCGGGCGGCCGGCTCGTCAGGCGTCTCGGTGTACGCGCAGGGGCCGTGCGTGGTGCGCGGCGGACGCTCGGCGGCCGGCGACACGGCGGACGCCGTCAGCGCGTCGCGGGCCGCGCTCGGCACGGTCAGGGCGTCGCGGGCCGCGCTCGGCGCGCCTGATTCCGTCAGCGCGTCGCGGGCCGCGCTCGGTGCCGCCACCGCTGCGGCGGAGGCGCCGGCGACCAGCGCCCCGGCGAGCGCCGCCACGCCCGCGAGGCGGGTGAGCGCGCGCACCGGCCGGCGGGGTACCGCCGCACCGGAGGTCGGTTCGAGTTCACTCGACACAGGGATCCTCCTGGACTCGTGGTGCCAGAACGACCGGAGTCTATGGATCCCAGAGCCGGTTGTCGATTCGTTCAGGGCAGCCGGCGGCGGCGCCACAGCAGCCCGCCCAGCAGCACCAGCACCCCCGCGCCACTCACGGCGGTCACCAACCACAGCCAGCCCGCGCCGGGGTGCGGGCCGCTGGCAGCGGCCGGCCGGGGCGCACCGGGTGCGGCCAACGCCGACGGCGCGGCAGACGGCGTGGCGGTCAGTTCGCCGGGCTCGACCAGCCGGCCCACGGCGGCATCACGGGGCAGCGAGAAGCCCCAGTCCAGCAGTGCTGCACCCTGCTCCCAGCCGCGCATCGGCGCCGGCTCGGCACCCAGCAGCGTCACCACGAGCCGTCGCCCGTCGCGCTCCGCAGCACCCACGTAGGTGTGCCGGGCCAGGTCGGTGAAGCCCGTCTTGCCGCCCAACGCGCCCGGGTACCGGTAGATCAGCTGGTTCTCGTTCTGGATCTGGAAACCCTTGGTGCGCTGCGCGGGCTGGGCCGGAATGGTCGTCTGCTCGGTGAGCGCGTACCGCCGGAAGGTCGGCTGGGCGAAACAGGCGCGGGCGATCAGCGCCAGGTCGTACGCGCTGGTGAACTGGCCCTTGCTGTCCAGGCCGGACGGGGTGACAGCGTGCGTCTGGAGCGCGCCGAGGCGGTACGCCTGCTCGTTCATGGCGCGGACGCCACCGGCCGCCCCGTCGGACCCGCCGCCCAACCGGGCCAGGGCGTTCGCCGCCTCGTTGCCGGAGTTGAGCAGCAACCCCAACCAGATCGTCTCGATCGTGTACCGGCCACCCGCGACCAGGCCCACTGCCGACGAACCGGGCTCGATGTTCATGTCCGCCGGGGTGACGGTGACCGTCTGCTTCGGGTCGAGCCGGGGCATCATGGTGGCCGCCAGCAGCAGCTTCTGCACGCTGGCCGGCGTGCCGTACTCGTGCGGGCCGCAGCCCCCGAGCACCTGCCCGGTGTCCAGGTCGGCGACCAACCACGACGTGGCGGTGATCGCCGGAGGAGCGCCCACGCCGGCCGGCACGACCAGGCCGCTGGTGGCCAGCCCGGCGCCGCCGACGGTCCGCTGCTCGGGAACGTCAGGCGGGGGCGTGGGCCGGGGCGGCCGGGACACCGCAGGCGCCGGCACGCGAGGGCACCGCACGGCCGGCGCGGCACCGGCCGGCGCGGCGGCAGTCCCTGACGCTCCAGCCTGTGGGGCGACGGCCTCTCTCGCGCCGACGGCGCTTGCTGCCCCAGCCTGTGTGGCGACGGCTCCTCTCGCGCCGACGGCCCTTGTTGTCCCTGCCTGCGTGGCGGCGGCTCCTCTCGCGCCGACGGCCCTTGTTGCCCCAGCCTGCGTGGCGGCGGTCCCCGTGCCGGGAGCCGCCGATGCAGGCGCGGTGGCCGGCGCCGGAGCGACCAGGGCGACGGTCGCCGTCACCGCCAACAGCGCAGCTCTCATGTGCCCGACCCTAGTCAACAAGATCGCCCGGCGGGACCGGATGCCGCCACGGATCGTCTCGGTCACGGGCGGGCCGCCTCTACGGGCACACCCGCCGACCTGGTGGCCACGGGCGGCACTGCCAAGCGACTACGCCAGCCAAACCCACAGGTCAGGCGACGTACCGTAGCCACCGCCGCTGCCAGGGCGTCTCCACCGCCTTCGGGTGATAGCCCGCCCGCACCCACGGCACCGCCCGCTCGACGGGCAGACCGTCGAGGATCGCCAACGCCGCCAACGCCGTACCCGTACGACCCACCCCGCCCTTGCACGCCACCTCGACGCGCTCACCGTCGTACGCCCGCCGCAGGGCGTCCCGCAAGGCGTCGAGCGCGTCCGCCCGGTCCAGCGGGACCCAGAAGTCGGGCCACCGGATCCGCCGATGAGGCCAGGGCGGCACCGGGCCGGGCGCCAACAGCAGGGCGAAGTCAGCCGGCGACGCGGTCGCGGTGACACGGCGTCCGCGCACCGTCGCCCCACCGGGCAGTACGAGCACACCCGACTGCTCGGACCAGGGCTGCGCGACAGTCACCGGAGCATTGTGCCGCGAATCAAGCACCTGTCGGGCACACGAGCCGGAGACAGTGCCGCCCCCGACCGGGTGGGTCGGGGGCGGCACCGGTGTCGGTGTGCAGGTCGCCTCTCGGCGAGTGGCGCGACGCGGCTCCAGCCTGACGGTA
>NZ_LGEB01000063.1:0-71662 GCF_001279555.1 Micromonospora sp. NRRL B-16802
CCACCACCTCCCAGACCAGAAACGATGGGAGACAGCCTGCCCGACACATCCTCAGAACCAACGGATTACACGATCAACGTTCAAAGACGAGGCACTAGGCAGCGGGCCGACCACAGCAGGCAGCGGCCGACGGACCGTCCGCGGCAGCGCGGAGTCAGGCAGCGGCCAGGAGCGCGCCCAGGTCGACCTCGCCCGTGGCCACCAGCAACGCCGGACCGGACAGCCAGCAGGAATCCTCCGTGACGGTGACCGTGACCCGGCCACCGGGGACGTCGACGGCGACCACTCCGGTGCCCCGGCCCGCGTCACGCAGGGCCACGGCGGCCACCGCGCACGCGCCGGTGCCGCAGGAGAGCGTCTCCGCGCTGCCGCGCTCGTACACCCGCATGAGGGTGTGCTCGTCGACGCCGTCGACCGGCTCGCCGGCCACGATGAACTCCACGTTGACCCCGGCCGGGAAGACAGCCGGGTCGAAACCGGGCGCGGTCGTGAGGTCCAGCGCGCCCAACTCAAGGTCGGCCGGCAGGACGCAGACCAGGTGCGGGTTGCCGACGTCCACTGCCGTGCCGGGCAGCGTCCGGCCGCCGAGGGTGGCGGTGGAGTCGTCGTACAGCCGGGGGCGGCGCATCTCGACGGCGACCGTGTCCCCCTCGATCAGCGCGCGCACCACGCCGGCCCGGGTGGCCACCGGCAACGCCTCGCCGGTCGGAGTCACAAGCCCGTTGTCGACCAGGTAACGGACGAACACCCGCGAACCATTGCCGCACATCTCGGCGAACGAGCCGTCGGCGTTCCAGTAGTCCATGAACCACTCGGCCTCGCCGGCCTGCCCGGCGCCGTCCGGATGCTTGGCGGCCCGGACCACCCGCAGCACCCCGTCCGCGCCGATGCCCCGCCGCCGGTCGCAGAGCGCCGCGACCAGCCCTGGAGTCAGGTCGAGCTGACCGTCCGGGTCGGGGAGGAGGACGAAGTCGTTGCCGGTGCCGTGGCCCTTGGTGAACTGCACACACCCATCATCGCGCAGCGGCGGGCAGCACACCCAGGGCGGCCTCGATCACGTCCGACCTCGAGGAATCCAGCCACTGGACCCGCGGGTCGCGCCGGAACCAGGAACGCTGGCGGCGGACGAAGCGGCGGGTGGCCCGCACCGTCTCGTCGTGCGCCTGCGCCTCGGTCAGCTCACCTGCGAACAACCGCAACACCTGCTGATAGCCGAGCGCCCGGCTGGCCGTACGCCCCTCGGCAAGCCCTCGACCCAGCAACTCCCGGGTCTCGGCCACCAGGCCATCTGCCCACATCCGGTCCACCCGCGTGGCGATCCGCTCGTCCAGCAGACCGGTGTCCAGGTCGACCCCGATCTGCACCGACCTGTAGTACGGCGTCGGCTCCGGCAGCGACGCCGCAAACGGCGCACCCGTCAACTCGATCACCTCCAGCGCCCTGACGATCCGGCGACCGTTGCCGGGCAGGATCCCCTCGGCGGCGGCCGGGTCGACGGCGCGCAGCCGCGCGTACAGCGGTGCCGGGCCAGCCTCGGCCAACTCCCGTTCCAGCCGTTCGCGCAGCGCCGCGTCGGTGCCGGGGAACTCGAAACGCTCCAGCACGGCCCGCACGTACAGCCCTGAGCCGCCGACCAGCAGCGGCACCCGCCCTCGGGCCAGGATGTCGTCCACCGCCGCGCGGGCCAACCGCTGGTATTCCGCGACACTGGCCGGCTCGGTGACCTCCCAGATGTCGAGCAGGTGGTGCGGCACCCCGTCCTGCTCGGCGGGAGTCAGCTTCGCGGTGCCGATGTCCATGCCCCGGTAGAGCTGCATCGAGTCCGCATTGACCACCTCACCGCCCAGGGCGTGCGCCAACGCGATGCTGAGCGCCGACTTGCCCGCCGCGGTCGGCCCGACCACCGCCACGACCGTGCCGGCCATGCCGCCGCTCACACCTGCTCCCAGGACGCCACGAAGTAGGCCACGCCGTAGGGCGCCGCCTCGTACAGCAGCTCCCCCCGCCACCCGCCCGCCAACCGGGCGGCTCCGGCGAGCACCTGCCAGGGCGCCCAGCCGGCGACCTTGAGCTGCGCCGACAACCCCGGGTCGAGGCCACGCAGACCGTCCAGGTCCGCCCCGGCCAGGGCCGTCGCGACCCGCTTGTCGTACGCGAGGGCACGTGGATCGTCGTACCCGGGGGATTTCTCGCCGCGGCAGGCCGACCCGTCGCCGAGCACCAGCAGCGCGACCCGGTCACCGGCGGCGGCGACGTCCTCGGCGAGCGCGGCCATCTCGGCCGGACCGGCGTCGGCGGTCACCTGCACCGCTGTCACCCGTGCGCCGGCCGGCAGTGACGCGGCGTGGTGGTTCGGCTGTGACGCGGCGTGCTGGTTCAGTAGCCACGCGCCGATGGTCAGGCTCAGCGGCAGCACTGCGCCCCGGTCCGGCTGACCGGGGCGCAGCGGCACGTCCAGATCGACACCCCAGGGCTGGAGCGACCCGGTGGCCGGAGGCCGGATCGGACCCGACGCCGGGCCGGCGCCGAGCAGCACCACAGTGTCCGGGTTCGCGGCCACCAGTCGGCGTACGGCGGTCCCGCAGGCCGCCCGCAGGTCGTCCAACTCCGGCGCGGCGGCACCGGCCACCTCGGGCACGAGCAGGGGCGGATGGGGGCAGACGGCAGCGGCGACCAGTGGCACCTGTTCACCGTAGCGGGAATCACCGGTGCGTCTCCGCGCCGATCCGGTCAATCGGGCCCTAGGACACCGTATGGTCACGGTCGGCGATAGGCGCTCGACGCGGACCGGGTCGGACCTGTGACAATGCCGGAAGTAACTTGGCTGCGCCGTGGCGGCGACGGGGGACGATTCTCCCGGCGCCGGGAGAACGAGGATGGGCACATGAGCGACTGGACTGCCTTCGGACGGGTGGACGCGGACGGCACCGTTTACGTCAAGACCACCGAGGGCGAGCGGGTGGTCGGTTCCTGGCAGGCGGGAGCACCGGAGGAGGGCCTGGCGCACTTCGCACGGCGCTTCGCCGACCTTGTCACCGAAGTGGACCTGACTGAGGCACGGCTCAACTCGGGCGCGGCGGACGCCGGGCACTCGTTGAGCACGATCCGGCGGATCCGCGCCACGCTGCCCGAGGCCCACGTGGTCGGCGACATCGACGCCCTCGCCGCGCGGCTGGACAAGCTGGCCACCCTCGCCGAGGAGAAGGCGGCCGAGGCCCGTGCCGCCCGGGACGCCGCTCGCGGTGAGGCCCTGGCCCGCAAGACCGCGCTGGTCGAGGAGGCCGAGAAGCTGGCCGCCGAGTCCACCGGCTGGAAGACCGCCGGGGACCGGCTCAAGGAGATCCTCGACGAGTGGAAGACCATCCGCGGGGTCGACAAGAAGGCCGACGGCGAGCTGTGGAAGCGCTTCGCCGCCGCCCGGGACGGTTTCACCAGGCGTCGGGGCGCACACTTCGCCACCCTTGACGCGCAGCGCAAGCAGGCGCAGACCGTCAAGGAAGAGTTGGTCGCCGAGGCCGAGAAGCTCAAGGACTCCACCGAGTGGGTGGCCACGGCCAACCAGCTCAAGGAACTGATGACGCAGTGGAAGGCCGCGCCGCGCGCCTCGAAGGAGTCCGAGCAGAAGCTCTGGGAACGGTTCCGGGCCGCGCAGGACGCCTTCTTCAGCCGGCGCAGCGAGGTCTTCTCCGCCCGGGACAACGAACAGCGCGGCAACCTGGAACGGAAGCAGGCCCTGCTCGCCGAGGCCGAGGCACTCGACATCGACGGTGACCCGAAGGGCGCCCAGGCCAAGCTGCGGGAGATCCAGGCACAGTGGCACGAGGCCGGTCGGGTGCCCCGCGAAGCCGCCGCCGGGCTGGAGCGCCGGCTGCGCGCCATCGACGACAAGGTCCGCGAGGTGATGGACTCGGCGTGGCGCCGCACCACCAAGGAGGACAACCCGCTGCTCGCCCAGATGCGTGCCCAGGTGGCCGAGGCCGAGGAGCGGCTGGCCCGCGCGCAGAGCGCCGGTGATACCCGCCGGATCAAGGAGGCCGAGCAGGCCCTCGCGTCCAAGCGGCAGTTCCTCCAGCTCGCCGAGCAGGCCGGCTGACCTGAAGCGTTCCGGGAGCCCCCGACCCTTGACTGGGTCGGGGGCTCCCGCATGTCAGCGCCCCGCGCCCCGCGCCAAGATCAACACAACTTCAGGGAAGTTGCTGCCTCCGACGCGCGGGAAGCAGCAATATCCACGATGTTGTGTGGATCTTGCCGGGAGGCGGGAGCGGGAGGTGGGAGGTGGGCGTCCCGGTTGACGCATTGAGCTGCGCTGATGAGAATGAGCGGCGGAGCCAGGTTGGGCCACCGGCACGAGGGCAACGACGGCGGGACACCGCCGTCACGGGTCGCCGGTGTGTTGTCGCGAGTGTCCCCGTCCGCGTGACATGGACCGTCGCGCACTGTCCGCGTACCCAAAGGGAGCGTGACGTGCCGACGGCCGCCCGCCCGCGCGGCCACCCTGGCCAGCGTCGGGCCTCCGAAGTGGAGCTCGAATGTTCCGTCCCAAAGCTCTCGGCGGTGCGCTGACCGCGCTCGCCACCGCCGCGGCCGGCGTCTTCATCGCCGCCGCGGTCAGCACCAGCCCGGCCGTCGCCGCTGGCACGGGTACCGGCTATCTGCACACCAACGGCAACAAGATCGTGGACAGCACCGGCACCACGGTCCGGTTGACAGGCATCAACTGGTTCGGCATGGAAACCGACAACAAGACCTTCCACGGGCTGTGGTCGAACAACCCGTGGCGGGGACAGCTCGACAAGATGGCAAGCCTTGGCTACAACACGTTGCGGGTGCCGTACTCGAACGACGCGCTGAAGCCGGGCGCGACCGCCAGCGGGATCAACGACTTCGTGAACCCGGACCTGATCGGGCTGTCGCCGTTGCAGATCCTGGACAAGGTGATCGACTACGCCGGCAGCAAGGGGATGCGGATCATCCTGGACCGGCACCGTCCGACGGCCGCCGGGCAGTCGCCACTGTGGTACACGTCGACGGTCTCCGAGGCGACCTGGATCAACGACTGGAAGATGCTGGCCCAGCGGTACGCGGGCAACCCCACGGTGATCGGCGCTGACCTCCACAACGAGCCGCACGCCGAGGGCACCAACCCGGCGGCCACCGGCGCGTGCTGGGGCTGCGGCGACACCACCCGGGACTGGCGGCTGGCCGCTGAGCGGGCCGGCAACGCCATCCTCGGTGTCCAGCCCAACTGGTTGATCTTCGTGGAGGGGGTGAGCTGCCCCAGCGGTGGCCTCTCCAACGTGTGGGACAACGACCCGAGCAACGACGAGGACTGCGGCTGGTGGGGTGGCAACCTGTCGAAGGCCGGCGAGTTCCCGGTACGGCTGAACGTGGCGAACCGGTTGGTCTACTCACCGCACGAGTACGCCACGAGCGTCTACGAGCAGGAGTGGTTCAAGGCCGCCGACTACCCGGCCAACATGCCGGCCATCTGGGACAAGTACTGGGGTTACCTGCACAAGCAGAACATCGCCCCGATCATGATGGGCGAGTTCGGCAGCACCCTGGCCGACCCCCGGGACAAGGTGTGGCTGGAGAAGCTGATGGCGTACACCGGCACGGGGGTGAACGGGATGTCCTTCACCTACTGGTCGTGGAACCCCAACTCCGGTGACACCGGCGGCATCGCGTTGGACGACTGGACGAACATCAACACCGCAAAGCAGGCGATCCTCCAGCCGTACCTGATCGCGCCGTCCGGCGGCGGTTCCAGTCCGACGCCGACCGCTACGCCCACGGCCACGCCTACCGGCGGCCCCACCAACCCGCCGACCGGTGCCTGCACGGCCACCTACCGGCAGGTCAACGCCTGGCAGGGCGGCTTCCAGGGCGAGTTGACCGTGAAGAACACCGGCTCCGCGGCGGTGAATCCGTGGTCGGTCACCTGGAGTTGGCCGTCCGGCGTGACCTTGGGCAGTGGATGGAACGCCACCGTCACGCAGGCCGGTACGACGGTCACGGCCGCCGCGCCAAGCCACGCGCCGTCCCTGGCGGCGGGGGCATCGATCACCGTGGGCTTCACCGCCAACGGTACGGCCAGCGCCCCGGCGACCGTGAGGCTCAACGGCGTCAGCTGCTGAGCCACGAGGTGGCCGGCGCCCACGCCGAGGGCACCGGCCACCTCGGGTCCGCTTCGAGCGCCGACGGCCCGTGGTCGACCACCGGGGCCGGGCCCCCTCCGCAGGGCGGCGCACCCCGGCTGCACGGAGCATTTACATCCAGTTCCTTCTATGTTTCCATCGGGAAAGCGTTTGCCTTTCGATGCGGGCGGGCGCGAGCGCGGGAGCCGCTCTCCGCACCGAACCGCACCGGCGTACACGGGACCTCAGAGCCCGGGCCACCTCGCCGCCCATGGGCATGGGCGTCGCGACGGTCCGTCCGCCGTACCGAAAGGAAGCAGCATGCGCACAGCACAGCGTCGGATGACGCTGCTCGCCACCACCGCCGCGGCCACCGCCACCCTGCTCACCGCAGGCCTCCTGACCGCCGTCTCGGCACAGGCCGCCGCCGGCTGCCAGGTCGCCTACTCCGTCGCCAGCCAGTGGCCGGGCGGGTTCACCGGCAACGTCACCGTCACCAACCTCGGCGATCCCGTCTCGGGGTGGACGCTGGGCTGGTCGTACGCGGCCGGGCAGCAGGTCAGCCAGGCGTGGGGGGCCACCGTCTCGCAGAGCGGCAGTCAGGTCTCCGCGACGAACGTCGACTACAACGGCAACCTGGCCACGAACGGCAGCGCCTCGTTCGGCTTCAACGCGAGTTGGAACAACGCAAGCAACCCGCTGCCGACCAGCTTCACCCTCAACAACGTGGCCTGCACCGGCGGCACCACACCGACCACACCCGCCAACCCGTCGCCCAGCACGCCGACGCCGAGCAACCCGCTGCCCAGCGACCCGGTGCCCAGCATTCCGCCGCAGACCGGGCTGGTCGGCTGGGCCACCCAGAACGGCGGCACCACCGGCGGCGGCGGTGCGCCCACGACGACAGTCACCAACGCCTCGGCGCTCACCAGCGCGTTGAACGCCACCGGCTCCGCGGTGATCCGGGTGTCCGGGACGATCTCCTGCTCAGGCATGCTGCGGGTCCGGTCCAACAAGACCATCCTCGGCAACTCCGGCGCGACGATCGCCGGCTGCGGGCTCAACATCAGCGGCGACCGCAACGTCATCATCCGGAACCTGACATTCCGGGACTGGAACGACGACGCCATCAACGTGCAGGAGTCGGCCACAAACATCTGGATCGACCACAACACCTTCAGCAACGGGTACGACGGCGCTGTCGACATCAAGCGCGGCTCCGACTTCGTCACCGTGTCGTGGAACCGGGTCTTCAACCACGACAAGACCATGCTGCTCGGCCACAGCGACGACAACGGCGGCCAGGACATCGGTCACCTGAGGGTCAGCTACCACCACAACTGGTTCGACGGCAGCAACCAGCGCAACCCCCGGGTGCGCTTCGGCAACCCCGTGCACGTGTTCAACAACTACTACCGGGCCAACGGCGGCTACGGCGTGGCCTCCACCGAGAACGCCGGCGTGCTCGTCGAGGGCAACTACTTCGAGAACGTCCGAGACACGTACCACCTCGGTGAGGGGGACTCCGGCCCGGGCCGCATCGTCGCCCGCAACAACCACTTCGTCAACTCACCCACCGGGCAGACCGGCGGCAGTGTCGCCAGCATCCCGTACTCCTACCAACTGGACACGGCGAGCAACGTCAAGTCCATCGTGACCGCCGGCGCCGGCGCCGGACGGATCACTGTCTGAGCTATGTGCAAGGAAGGGCCCCCTGTTAACGCCTGGCGTTTAACAGGGGGCCCTTCCTTGCACTAGTGGGTGGCACAGCCCGCGGCGGGCGCCGGCGCGACCGGCGGTGCGCCGAGCGTCGGCAGACCGAGCAACACCCCGGGGGTACGCGGTGAGCGTCCCGCCTCGGCGGCGTCGCCGGCCCGGGTCCGGCGGTGCGCAACCGGCGCCCCGTCGGCGTTGAGGTGGTGCGGCGCGGCGTACGTGATCGTGGTGTTAACGATGTCCCCCGGCCGGATCTGGCCGGCGAGCGACTCCCCGCCGGGAGCCTCGGTCGCGAAGTGCACGAGCCGACCGTCGCGCGCCCGGCCGGACATCCGGCCCGTCCGCTCGTCCTTGCGACCCTCACCGACCGCGACGAGCACCTCGACGGTCTCCCCCACCAGGCGCTTGTTCTCCGCCCAGGTGATCTCCTCCACTGTGGCGATCAGCCGCTCGTAACGCTCCTGCACCACCTGCTTGGGCAGTTGGCCGTCCATTGTGGCGGCGGGGGTGCCGGGGCGCTTCGAATACTGGAAGGTGAATGCCGACGAGAACCGGGCCTCGCGCACCACGTCCAGGGTGCGCTGGAAGTCCGCCTCGGTCTCGCCAGGGAACCCGACGATGATGTCGGTGGTGATCGCCGCGTCCGGCATCGCCGCCCGGACCTTCTCGATGATCCCCAGGTAGCGCTCCGAGCGGTACGACCGGCGCATCGCGCGCAGCACGTCGTCGGAGCCCGACTGCAACGGCATGTGCAGCGAGTGGCAGACGTTCGGCGTCTCGGCCATCGCCGCGATCACGTCGTCGGTGAAGTCCTTCGGGTGCGGGCTGGTGAACCGGACCCGCTCCAGCCCGTCGATGTCGCCGCAGGCGCGCAGCAGCTTGCCGAACGCGTACCGGTCGCCGAACTCGACGCCGTAGGAGTTGACGTTCTGCCCGAGCAGTGTCACCTCCAGCACGCCCTCGTCGACAAGCGCGCGCACCTCGGAGAGGATGTCGCCGGGGCGGCGGTCCTTCTCCTTGCCCCGCAGAGAAGGCACGATGCAGAACGTGCAGGTGTTGTTGCAGCCCACCGAGATCGAAACCCAGCCGGCGTACGTCGACTCGCGGCGGGTGGGCAACGTGGAGGGGAAGACGTCGAGGGATTCCAGGATCTCCACCTCGGCGGCGGCGTTGTGCCGGGCCCGCTCCAGCAGCACCGGCAAAGAACCGATGTTGTGGGTGCCGAACACGACGTCCACCCAGGGCGCCTTGCGGACGATCTCGCCCCGGTCCTTCTGGGCCAGGCAGCCACCGACGGCGATCTGCATGCCGGGGTGCTTGTCCTTCACGGGGCGCAGATGACCGAGGTTGCCGTAGAGGCGGTTGTCGGCGTTCTCCCGCACCGCGCAGGTGTTGAAGACGACGACGTCTGGCGTGTCGTCGGCCTGGGGCGCGCGCACGTAGCCGGCCTGTTCGAGCAGGCCGGAGATGCGCTCGGAGTCGTGCACGTTCATCTGGCAGCCGTAGGTGCGCACCTGATAGGTGCGCGGGCTGCCCGCCGCTGCGGTAGTCATGACCAGGACAGCGTATCCGGGTCGACCGGATCGCCCCGAACCGAGGAGCAACCGACATGTGCCGGAGCATCAAGACCCTGCGTGAGCCGTTCACCCCGCAGGTGACCGACGCGGACATCGAGGCGGCGGCGTTGCAGTACGTCCGAAAGATCTCAGGCTTCCGGGCGCCCGCCGCGCACAACGCCGCCGCGTTCGACGCCGCGGTGGCCGCCGTCACCGAGGCCACCCGCACCTTGCTCGACCAATTGGTGGTCCGTGGTGCCGCACCGGCCGCCGCCGACCAGCCGGCCGCCGTCTCCAACTGATCGCCGGCGCGGTTGCACACCCCAGCGCGGCCCGGCCGGCCGGGCCTGACGCGCGTAAGGTCAGGCCGCGGCGAGCGCCGGCGCGACCGTGTCGGGCGCCCAGCGTGAACGGTGGCACTGCGACCAGCCCCGGCAGCCGGGGTCAGCGAGGGTGCACAGCCGCTGCCGGCTGAGTACCTCGCCGTCGTCGGTGTCCCGCACGTCGAAGTGCACCGGGCGGACCGTGCCGTCCGGGGTGACGAGCAGGTGTCGCCCCGCGTCGAGCGTGTCGTCGCGTAGCAGGCAGTTGCGCCCCAGTATTCGAGCGAGTGCGGCGATGCTGGGGTGCTCGGCGAGTTGCTCGGGCACCCCGTAGCAATCCACCACCGTGGCGAACTCGCCCGGCGCCTGCCAGACGTCGCACACCACCGCGTACGCCGGCAGCCGGGCCGGGTCGGCCACGGCCAGCGGCATCACTACCCGACCGAGTGCCTCGGCCAGTGCCGGGTAGACCTCCACGGGTCGTGCCCGGTCGATTCTCCAGTTCCACAGCTCGGTCATTCCGCCTCCTCGCTGCGTTCGTCCCACCGGCCTCCGGATCGGGCCTTACTGACGATGGTGGGGGGCATATGACCTCAGCCGGGGGCAAGTTACCGGTCTGTGACCATTCCGGGCAAAATTTCCCTGAGCGGCATTGCTCGGAGTAGCCAGAAGATGACAGTTTATCGGGTATGGTGCGTCGCCGGCACCACCGGAGCAGCGTGTCGACGGCCTGCCGCCGGCCGGGTGGGAAGCCCGGCAACGGTCAGCGCAGGACGACCATGTGCTCGCCACGGGGCAGCAGCTCCCCCACCACCGGGGCGCCCGGCAGCTCACCGGCGACCAGCAGACCACCGGAGGTCTGGGCGTCGGCGAGCAACAGCCGCTCGTCCTCGCCGGCCGCGCCGAAATCGGTCCACGGGGTGACCCAGTCCAGGTTACGGCGGGTGCCGCCGCTGACGTACCCGTCGCGCAGCGCCTCCCGCGCGCCGGCCAGATATGGCACCCGGGCCGTGTCGATGGCCACAGTGAGTCGGCTGGCGCGGGCCATCTTCGAGGCGTGCCCGAGCAGACCGAACCCGGTCACGTCGGTGCCGCAGCGGATGCCTGCGGCGACCGCGGCCCGGGCGGCGTCCCGGTTGAGCGCGCTCATCGTGGCCACCACCTCCGGGAAGCTCTCGCCGGTGGCCTTGTGCCTGGTGTTGAGCACACCCACGCCGAGCGGCTTGGTCAGCGACAGCGGCACCCCGGCCCGCCCGGCGTCGAGTGTGATCAACTCCTCAGGGCGGACAGTTCCGGTGACCGCGAGGCCGTACTTCGGGCCGTCGTCGTCCACGCTGTGCCCGCCGGCCAGGTGACAGCCGGCCTCCCGGGCCACATCCTGACCACCGCGCAGCACCTCCCGGGCCAACTCCAGCGGCAGTACGTCGCGCGGCCAGCAGAGCAGGTTGAGCGCGACAAGCGGGACGCCGCCCATCGCGTACACATCGGAGAGGGCGTTGGCGGCGGCGATGCGCCCCCAGTCGTAGGCGTCGTCGACGACCGGGGTGAAGAAGTCGGCGGTGCTGACAAGGCCGGTCCGCTCGTCCAGGCGGACCACCGCCGCGTCGTCGCCGTGGTCGAGGCCGACCAGCAGCTCGGCGGTGCCGGTGGCCGGGCCGAGACCCGCCACCATGATCTCCAGTTCGCCCGGGGGGATCTTGCAGGCGCATCCCCCGCCGCGGGCATAGCGGGTCAGCCTCACCGATTCGCTCATCTTCCTATGATCTCGGCTACTCTTTGATGCTGCCACCACCGCCGCTGCCGCTGACCGAAATTGGACGCCGGGCAGCGAGCGGCAGCGGTGTTACCGCTCCGTGACCAACCGAGTTGCATTTCGCCACGTCACGCCGCCTACAGTTGCCCCAACCAGGGGCCATCCGGCCCCCGCTTTGGGAGACGACAGGGACGGTGGACGACGTGACCACGGGCGAACCGCTCATCGTGCTGGACGCGGTCAACAAGTGGTTCGGACCGCTGCACGTGCTGGACGACGTCTCACTGTCGGTGGGTCGGGGCGAGGTGGTCGTGGTGATCGGCCCGTCCGGCTCCGGCAAGTCGACGCTGTGCCGCACCATCAACCGACTGGAACCGATCAACTCCGGCACCATCACCTTCGACGGCCAGCCGTTGCCGGCCGAGGGCAAGCCGCTTGCGAAGCTCCGCAGCGAAGTGGGCATGGTCTTCCAGTCCTTCAACCTCTTCGCCCACAAGACGATCCTCGAAAACGTCACGCTCGGCCCGGTCAAGGTCCGCAAGGAGAAGCCGGCGGCCGCCCGCGAGCGCGGCCTGGCTCTGCTCGACCGGGTCGGCATCGCCAACCAGGCGGACAAGTTCCCGGCCCAGCTCTCCGGTGGCCAGCAGCAGCGGGTGGCAATCGCCCGGGCACTGGCCATGCAGCCCAAGGCGATGCTCTTCGACGAGCCGACAAGCGCCCTGGACCCGGAGATGGTCGGTGAGGTGCTCGACGTCATGACCTCACTGGCAAGCGACGGCATGACGATGGTCGTGGTCACCCACGAGATGGGCTTCGCCCGGCACGCCGCGAACCGGGTCATCTTCATGGCCGACGGGCAGCTGGTCGAGGACGCCCCGCCAGCGGAGTTCTTCGCCAACCCGCGCAGCGAGCGGGCCAAGGACTTCCTCTCCAAGATCCTCACGCACTAGGCGTCCGTAGTTGGAGCGCGCCGCCCCCCGGTGGGCTCCGTTGATGAAGGAGAAAAATATGCGTATCAAGCGCGTTGCGGCAATCGCCGCTGCCGCCGCTCTGGCGCTCGGCCTCACCGCTTGCGGTGGCGACGACGACGCGGAGGGCACCGGCTCCGGCAGCAAGTCCTTCGCGGCCGGCAGCACCATGGAGAAGCTGAACAAGGCCCAGAAGATCAAGATCGGCACCAAGTTCGACCAGCCCGGCTTCGGCCAGAAGGGCCTGTCGGGCAAGCCGGAGGGCTTCGACGTCGAGATCGCCAAGATCATCGCCAAGGAGCTCGGCATCTCCGACGACAAGATCGAGTGGGTGGAAGCCCCGTCGAAGGTCCGCGAGGACGTGATCGTCAACGGCACCGTCGACCTGGTCGCCGCGACCTACACGATCAACGACAAGCGCAAGGAGCGCATCGCCTTCGCAGGCCCGTACTACGAGGCCGGCCAGAACATCATGGTCAAGAAGGACGACGCCGCGATCACCGGCCCGGACTCCTTCAAGGACGGCACCAAGAAGGTCTGCTCGGTCACCGGCTCCACCCCGGCCGAGGAGATCAAGAAGTACGTCAAGGACGTCGGCTCGCAGCTGGTGCTCTTCGACACCTACGACAAGTGCCGCGACGCCCTCAAGGGCGGCCAGGTCGACGCCGTGACCACTGACAACGTCATCCTGCTCGGCTACATCGCCAAGGACGAGGCGTCCTTCAAGCTGGCCGGCCCCAACTTCACCAAGGAGCCGTACGGCATCGGTGTGAAGAAGGAAGACAACGACTTCCGCAGCTTCATCAACGACACGCTGGACAAGGCTGTCGCCGACGGCAGCTGGAAGAAGGCCTGGGACGACACCGCCGGCAAGTTCGGCGCCGAGCTGGGCTCCGCGCCCACCATCAACCGCTACTGATCCTTCGATCTGGAGGGTGGGGAGGAACACCGACCCGTGAACGTGCTCATCGACAAGTTCGACGTCTTTGCGGGTGGTTTCTGGCTCACCCTCCAGATCTGCTTACTCGCCGCGATCGGCGCCCTCATCCTGGGCGCCATCGTGGCGGTGCTCCGCATCTCTCCGGTGCCGCCGTTGCGCGCGGTCGGCACCACCTACGTGAACGTCTTCCGTAATCTGCCGCTGACAGTGGTGATGTTCTTCGCCGCCTTCGGTCTGCCGGCGCTCGGCTCCAACGCGGACTTCCTCCGCATCCCGGTGATCGACTCGCTGTTCACCCGGCTCGGCACCGACCTGCCGTACTTCCGGTTCGCGCTGATCGCCCTGGTGCTCTACACCGCCGCGTTCGTCTGCGAGGCGCTGCGGTCCGGGGTCAACGCGGTGCCCGCCGGCCAGGCGGAAGCCGCGCGGTCGCTGGGCCTGACCTTCGGGCAGAACCTGCGCTACGTGGTGCTGCCGCAGTCCTGGCAGGCCTCGGTGGTGCCACTCGGCTCCGTGATCATCGCGATGATCAAGAACTCGGCGCTTGCCGGCTTCTTCGGTGTGGTCGGCGATCTGTCGGCGACAGCCGACCAGCTCACCGGCGCCGAAGGCTACGCCTTCATCCCGGTGGCCATCGGCATCTCGGTCGGCTACCTGATCATGACCGTGCCGCTCGGCACCCTGCTGGACCGGATCGAGAAGCGACAGGCGGTGGCCCGATGAGTCAGCAGACAAGCGTCCTCTACGACGTTCCCGGGCCCCGGCAGCGGCGGGTCACACTCATCAGCAGCGTCATCGCCGGGCTGGCCCTCCTCGTCGGTGCGTACTTCCTGATCTACCGGCCCCTGGACGAGAAGGGGCAGTTCTCGATGGAGCTGTGGGGTCCGCTGATCGACCCCTCCAACGAGAACTTCACCCTCGTGTGGGAGCGGATCGGCATCGGCTTCAAGAACACCCTGATCGCGGCGGCGCTGGCCATCGTGGCCTCGCTTGTCGTCGGCACGCTGTTGGCGCTGCTGCGGATCCAGCTCAAGAGCCTGACCAGCCGCAAGTTCACCGGGTTCGCCACGCCACTGTCGTACCTGCTGCGCGGTCTGAGCCGCCTGCTGTCGGCGATCACCCGGGTCTGCGTCGAAGTGTTCCGCGGCCTGCCTGTCGTCATCACCATCTTCTTCGTGGCCCGCGGCTTTCCCGAGTTCGGCGTCACCTTCGACAACCTGTGGTATCTGGTCATCGGCCTCACGATCTACAACTCGGTGGTGATCGGCGAGATCCTGCGCTCCGGCATGGAGGGCCTGCCCGGCGGGCAGGCCGAGGCCGCATCCGCGATCGGTCTCTCGCCGTTCCAGTCGACCCGGATGATCCTCCTGCCCCAGGCGTTCCGGATCATGCTGCCGGCGCTGATCAGCCAGCTCGTGGTAGTACTCAAGGACACCTCGCTCGGCTTCATCATCAGCTACGAGGAGACCCTGAACATCGGCAAGCAGATCATCGGCGCCCTGGAGAACCCCATCCAGGTGTACGTCGTGATCGCCGTCCTCTTCATCGCTGTCAACTACTCGCTGTCGAAGCTCGCGCAGTACGTCCAGCGCCGGCTCGCCCGGGGACGCAAGACCGCGAACACCCCGGCGCAGGCCCCGCCGCCCGCGGCCCTGATGTCCCAGGCCGAGGGCGCCGGCGGCGTCTGACCACCCCCGCACACAAAGCAGAAGGGCCAGCCCGGCATCCGGGCTGGCCCTTTCGCTTCGGCTCGACAGGTGTCGAGGACCCGGATCAGCGGGCGATCTCGGTGACCCGGGACTCGCGGACCACCGTCACCCGGATCTGACCCGGATAGGTCAGCTCCTCCTCGATCTGCTTGGCCACATCGCGGGCCAGCACGGCCGCCCCGATGTCGTCCACGTCGTCCGGCTTGACCATGACCCGGATCTCCCGACCCGCCTGCATGGCGAAGACCTTGTCCACGCCGAGCTTGCCGGCAGCGATCTCCTCGATCCGCTCCAGCCGCTTGACGTACGCCTCCAGGCTCTCCCGCCGAGCGCCCGGCCGCCCACCCGAGCAGGCGTCGGACGCCTGGGTGAGCACGGCCTCGATGGTCTGCGGCGGCACCTCGTTGTGATGCGCCTCGATGGCGTGCACCACGTCCTCGTGCTCGCCGTACTTGCGGGCCAGGTCCGCGCCGATGATGGCGTGGCTGCCCTCCACCTCGTGCGTGAGCGCCTTGCCGATGTCGTGCAGGAACGCCGACCGCTTGATGGTGGGCACGTCCAGGCGCAGCTCGGCCGCCATGATGCCGGCGATGTGCGCCGTCTCGACCAGGTGCTTGAGTACGTTCTGCCCGTACGACGTGCGGTAGCGCAACCGGCCCAGCAGGGTCACCAGCTCCGGGTGGATCTCGGTGATGCCGACCTCGACCAGCGCGTCCTCGGCGGCCCGGAGACAGAGCGCCTCGACCTCCTGGCGTGCCAGGTCGTAGACCTCCTCGATCCGGTGCGGGTGGATCCGCCCGTCCAGCACCAGCTTCTCCAGGGTGAGCCGGCCGACCTCCCGGCGTACCGGGTCGAAGCAGGACAGCAGCACCGCCTCCGGAGTGTCGTCGATGATCAGGTTGACCCCGGTCACCGACTCGAAGGCGCGGATGTTGCGGCCCTCCCGGCCGATGATCCGGCCCTTCATCTCGTCGCCCGGCAGGTGCAGGACACTGACCACGCTCTCGGCGGTCTGTTCGCTGGCCACCCGCTGGATCGCGTCCACGACGATGTGCCGGGCCCGCTGCTCGGCGGTGTTGCGGGCGTCGGCCTCGATGTCGCGCACCAGCAGCGCCGCCTCCCGCTTGGCGGACGTCTCGATCGCCTCGACCAGCTCCAGACGGGCCGCGTCGGCGGTGAGGCCGGCCACCCGCTCCAGCTCCCGTCGGCGCCGCTCCTCCGACTCGGCCAGCTCGGCCTCGCGCTGGGTGAGAGCCGACTCCCGGGCCGCGAGCGCAGCGCTCGCCGCGGTGAGCTGCCGTTCCCGCTCGGCGAACCGCTCCACCTCCTCGGTGTGCAGCCGCTCCCGCTCGTCCATGCGGGCTGCCCGGCGCTCCACCTCCGCGGCCTGCTCCCGGGTCGTGGCGGCGAGAACCGCTACCTCCCGTTCGCCGCTGCGGCGGGCTGCTGTCCGCAGCTGTTCGGCGTCGATCTCGGCCTGCTTGTGCGCCCGTTCCAGCACCGTGTCGGCCTCGGCGCGGGCGTCGTCGAGCATCCGCCGGGCCTCGGCCCGTGCCGCCTTCGCCTCGGCATTCGCCGCCGCCGCCTCGGTACGCGCGGCGGCAGCCGCCGACTTCGCCACGTCGATCGTGCTGTTCGCCTGGTCCGCAGCATTGCGCAGAGCGGCCAGGGACTGCTCCTGACGGTCCTTCTCGGCGATGAACGCGGGATCCTCGGGGGCCGGCGCCGCGCTCATCCGGCGCAGCGCCCGGACGCCGAACAGCACCGCCGCGACCACCACCACGGCGAGGATCAGGACGGCCGCGAGGAGCACGACGTCGAGGGCGTTCATGCCGGGACCCCGCTGGGTCTACCGGTGAACCTGTGCCGCCGCCCCGTCATGGCCGCCTCCCCTGAACGTCAAGACCGCAGCGACTGTGCCAAAGGCACACTCCTGCGGCTGTGGACGCCCGACCGGAGCGGCTGGCCGTGGGTAGCTCTCTCCGCCGGCGGTGCCCTCGGGCATCGTCGGCGACCGGGTGCAGTTGTCGCGGCGTGCCGGACCGGCCAGTCCGGTACTGCCGCCAAAGGCCGCGGAGGCGGCCAAAGTGATGCTGTTCTGTTACGCGATCTATGTTGTGCGCTTAGCCTGCGCTGGTCGGGCAATGTGAGCCTGTATGGCGAGGCTAGGTCTCCGGGGGCACTCCGGTCAAGGACTCATGATCAAACCCCCCAAACGGAGAGAAGTTGCGGCGTCACCCAAAGCTGATGTGGTGTCGGATACGCCGGGACAAACTCGGCGAGCCGACGGCTCCGATCGACGTGTCGTGCCTGTTCAGCGAGGGCGACGCCGTGCGTTGAGCCGACTTTGCGACACTGCCGCCGCCCCTGAGCGCGGAACTGGCCGGGAGTCCGGTGGTCAGCGTGCGCCGGCCGCCAGCGCGGCCGTGACGAGCGCGGCGTTGCCCGACGCCCGGGCACCGTCGGGCAACAGGAACGTGTCCTCCATCCCGATCCTTGTGTGCAGGCCGCGGCTGACCGCCTCGGCGAGCACCGCCCAGGTGGCCGGCCCCTCGGCGTGCAGAAGCACAGGAGGGCCGGCAGCGGAGGTCGCCTCTCCGACGGCCGTCGCGGCGAGGATCCGCCCGGCGTCGGCCAGCGCCACCGGCACCTCCTCGGCCATGCACTCGACGAGGATCCGCCCGACCGGCACCCGCCAGCCCTGGTAGGCCGTCACCGCGTCCAGCGTCCAGAGCCCCACCTCGACGAGCACGCCACGCTCGTGCAGGGCGGCTGCGACCGCCTCGGCACCCGGCTCGTGGGCGTTGACCGAGGCGAAGTCGGGCAGCACCGACCAGGCCCGGACAGCGGCCACCCGGTCGGCCGGATCGGGTTCGATCCAGGCGCCGGTGCTCACCCCCACAGGCAACCCCGGCTGGGCGGCGCGGATCGCGGTGAGCGCATCGGCGATCACCGCGGGACGCAGCGACTCGGCGCCGGAGGCGTCACGGGGATGGACGTGCACGGCCGCGACGCCGAGCGCCGCGCAGCGGGCCGCGTCGGCCGCCAGCTCCGCCGGGGTGACCGGCACGGCCGGGTGGTCGTCCCGGCTGCGCCCGCCGTTCAGACACGCCTTCAACATCCGTGCCACACCTTTCGGCACCATCTCGCGTCGCTCACTCGACCGGTCGGTTGTCGCGGTCCAGTTCACCTTCGGCGTCGGCGAGCGCGTCGGCGTCTATCTGCTCGGCGAACTCGGCAGCCTCGGCGCTCTGCGCGGCAAGCGCGTCCTTCACCGCGCGGATCGCCACACCGGGCGGGTAGCCCTTGCGGGCCAACATTCCCACCAGCCGGCGGAAGACCGCGTCGGGCTCACCACGGGCGGTACGCAGCTTGCGGTCCACCAGGGCGCGGGCGGTCGCCGCCTCGGTCTCCTCGTCCAGCTCACCCAACGCTTCGGTGGCCACCTCGCCGTCCACGCCCTTCTGGCGCAGCTCGTTGGCGAGCGCCCGCCGGGCCAGGCCACGCCCGGTGTGTCGGCTCGACACCCAGGCACGGGCGAAGGCGGCGTCGTCGATGATGCCGACCTCGTCGTACCGGTCGAGCACCTCGGCCGACACCTGCTCGGAGATGCCCCCCTTGGCCAGTGCCCCGGCCAGCTCGGCACGGGTGCGGGGCCGGACGGCGAGCTGGCGCAGGCAAATCTCCCGGGCCACCTCGGACTCGTCGCGCGGTGTGGGCGCAGGCTCGTCCGCCTGCTGTTCGGCCGCCCGGCGCCCCCGGCGGGGGCGCGGCGAATCGGCGGCGTCGCCCGTACGGGGTGGACTGGCATCCCAGCCCCGCCCCGTACGGGCGCGTCGTCCTGCCATGGGTCAGCGACCGGTCAGAAGTCGACCGGCGGCAGCTCCGGGCCACCGGCGGCGTCACCCGCGCCGACACCGACGCCGAGCTTCTCCAGGATCTTCTTCTCGATCTCGGCCGCGACGTCCGGGTTTTCCTTCAGGAACTCCCGGGCCTTCTCCTTGCCCTGGCCGAGCTGGTCACCGTCGTACGTGTACCACGCACCGGACTTGCGGATGATCGCCTGCTCCACGCCGACGTCGATCAGCGAGCCCTCGCGCGAGATGCCCTTGCCGTACATGATGTCGAACTCGGCCTGCTTGAACGGGGCCGCCACCTTGTTCTTGACGACCTTGACCCGGGTACGGTTGCCGACCACGTCGGTGCCGTCCTTGAGGCTCTCGATGCGTCGCACGTCGAGCCGGACCGAGGCGTAGAACTTCAGCGCCCGACCACCGGTGGTGGTCTCCGGGCTGCCGAACATGACGCCGATCTTTTCCCGCAGCTGGTTGATGAAGATCGCCGTGGTGCCGGTGTTGCTGAGCACACCGGTGATCTTGCGCAGTGCCTGGCTCATCAGCCGGGCCTGGAGGCCCACGTGGCTGTCGCCCATCTCGCCCTCGATCTCGGCGCGCGGCACCAGGGCCGCCACCGAGTCGATCACGATGATGTCGATCGCGCCGGAGCGGATCAGCATGTCCGCGATTTCCAACGCCTGCTCACCGGTGTCCGGCTGGGAGACGAGCATCGCGTCGGTGTCGACCCCGAGGGCCTTCGCGTACTCCGGGTCGAGCGCGTGCTCGGCGTCGATGAAGGCGGCGATGCCGCCGAGCCGCTGCGCGCTGGCCACCGAGTGCAGCGCCACCGTGGTCTTACCGCTGGACTCAGGACCATAGATCTCGACCACCCGGCCCCGGGGCAGGCCGCCGATGCCGAGGGCAACGTCGAGCGCGATGGAGCCGGTCGGAATGATTGCGGTCTGGACGACCGGCCGGTCACCCAGCCGCATCACCGAGCCCTTGCCGAATTGCTTGTCAATCTGAGCGAGAGCAAGGTCGAGTGCCTTCTCCCGGTCAGGCCCTGCTGCCATGGTTGCCACCCCTGCCTTCGCCGGCGTCTTTGCTGAGCTTCGCGTCACGCGGACACGCTAGGCGCTAGGTCCGACAGAAAACCAGCCGACGGGCCGCGAGCTGTGGACGAGCACCCCGCTGTGGACAATAGCCGAACAGGTGTACGACTCGACAAGCGACACGCGGAAGCGAAGAAAAGGCTGCTCAGCGTAGTCGCGCGGGCACTCTGTCGGGGTACGCGGCGCAGACCGCCCGCCACACCACATGCGTTTGTTCCCCCGACGCCAACGCCTGCTCGATGGTCCTTCCATCGAGCTGCGTCAGCACCTGGTCGCGGGCGATGCTCGCCGCGTAGCCGGGCCCGAACGCCTCTTCCAAGCGCGTCCAGAAGTCGGTCAGCCGCACGTGATCAACCCTCCTCGTCCGATGCCCCGGTCGGCACCGGGCGCAACGCTAGCGCCACAAGGGGCACTGTCGCGACCGCCGCGAGCAGGGTCAGCACCGGATAGCCGGCCACCTGCATCACAAACCCGGCGGCCACTGCCGCACCCGCACCGGCAAGCCCCATGGTCAGGTCGGACAGCCCCTGCACGCTCGGCCGCACGCCGGCCGGCACCGACTCGGACAGCAACGTCGAGCCGGCCACCATCGTTCCCGACCAGCCCAGCCCGAGCAGGACCAGCCCGACCGAGAGCCGGGGCGTGTGGTGCCCGGCGGTTCCGGCGACCGCGCAGGCGGCCAGCAGCAACCCCACCCCGCCGAGGATCACCGCCCGCCGTCCGAGCCGGTCGGTGAGCCAGCCCACAATCGGCGAGAACGCGTACATGCCCGCGATGTGCAGGCTCAGCACGATGCCGACCAGTCGCAGCACGTCCGCGTCGGCGTGCGACTCACCGAGCCGGACCGGGGTCATCGCCATCACCGCCACCATCACCAGGTGACCGACCGCCACGGCGGCGATGCCGAGCCGGGCGGCGGGCTGCCCGCGTACCACCGACCAGGCCGCCCGCATCCCGGCGCCGCGCGGCACGCGCGCCCCGACCGGCGCGGCGGCCGGCGTCGCATCACCGCCGACCTGGCCGCCGACAGCCGGCGCCTCCGCCACCACGGCGGCGGCCGGTGCGTCGGTGGTCGGCACGGTGGTGGTCGGCGCAGCGACGGCCGGTGCGGCGGTCGCCGCGATTCGGCGCGCGGTGAGCAGCGGGTCGGGCCGGAGCAACACGAGGAGTACGCCGCCAGCCAACACGAACGCCGCCGCGCTGAACGCGAACGGGCCGGCCAGCGGCGGCAGCCCCCAGCCTGTGGTGACCCGGTCGGCAAGCGCGGCGAAGTTCGGGGCGGCCACCGCGCCGATCGTGGTGGCCCAGATGATCACCGACAGCTGCCGGCCCCGCCGGGTCGGCTCGGCGAGGTCCACCGCCGTGTAGCGGGCCTGCAGGTTCGCGGCGGTGCCACCACCGAAGAGCAGCATGCCGAGAAACAGCAGCGGCACCCAGCGGGTGGCCGCCGCCAGCACCACGAGCACACCGCCGACGGCACCGACCGCGTACGCCACGACCAGACCCGGTCGGCGGCCGTGCCGGGCCATGATCCGGGTGACCGGGATGGCGAGCAGCGCCGCACCGACCACGCCGGCGCTCTGCGCGATGCCGGCCACGGCGGTGCCGGCGATCCGGGCGGCGAGCAGCGCGCCGACGGCGATGCCGATGGTCACCCCGACCCCGCCGATGACCTGGGTGCCGAAGAGCAGGCGCAGGGTCCGCCGCTGGATCGACGCGACGTCAGGTCGGGCGGTACGCGGCGCGGTCAGGTCGGTGGCCATCGACGCTCCTCGGGACGGGTGACCCATCCTCGCGCACCCGCGCCGACCGGCGGAAACCGGTTTCGCCGGCGACCGATCCGGTGCTCGTCGTATCGGGCCACACCGACCGGCATCCGCCGGCGGATGCCGGGTCGGCTACGCGGTCCCCTTCTCACCAACGGCGTTGGCCCACAGCACACTGTCGCTTCGCCGACCGTACGGCCCTCGTCAGCCGCGCAGGGCGCGGGCTGCGACGGTCAGGTCGGCGACAAGCCCTTCGTACGCCTTGTCCTGGTCGTCGGCCCGCAACACCGCCGACGGGTGGATGGTGGCCAGCAGCCGGGCCGAGGGCGCGTCGGCCCGCTTTCCAGCGTTGTCCACCGGCACGCGCTGGAAGTCCTCCGGGCGCTGGGCCGATTCGGGCCAGGGCAGCAGTTCGCCCCGCTGCCGGGTGACCCGGAAGGACGGGCCGAGCAGCGCCTTCGCGGCGGTCGCGCCGAGCACCACAACGATCTCCGGACGCAGCCTGGCGAACTCGGCGACCAGCCAGGGCCGGCACGCGGTGATGTGCACCTGGTCGGGGGTCTGGTGGATCCGTCGCTTACCGCGCAGCTCGAACCGGAAGTGCTTTACGGCGTTCGTGAGGTAGAGCTGCCCGGGATCGAGCGCCGCGTCGTCGACAGCGCGGCGCAGCAACCGGCCGGCGGGGCCGACGAAGGGCAGACCTTTTTGGTCTTCCATGTCGCCTGGTTGCTCGCCGACAAGCACCACCCGGGCGCTCTCGTCGCCTCGGCCGAAGACCGTCTGCGAGGCGTCCCGATACAGCTCACAGCCCCGACAGCCGCCGGCCGCGGTGCGCAGCTCGTCGATGGTGTCGGCGTCGGGCGGGATGAACCGCTGGGCGCCCGGAGCGCTCCCGGTCTGCTCGGCCATGCCGACTGTTATATACCCCTTGGATGCCGACTGCCGGGTACGCCCTGGCCGTGCCTCCCGCGTCAGTACCCGCCGCCACCGCCATCCCCACCCGAGGCCATCGCGATCAGCACGATGACGATGATGACGACCACCACCGCCACCGCGATCCAGACTCCCTTACGCGCCCCATTTGAAGCCAAGACCCCCACCTCCGGCGCCCGCATACCCACGCCGCCCACCTCGAACCCCCGCGATCTTGCACTTCCTGCCCGGACCAACACCCCATGAAGGGCATCTCCGCGACCCAAAGTGCAAGATCGCGGGAGAGATGGGGTGGGGTCAGGGTCAGGTCGGGAAGTTCGGGGGTGGGGTGGGGTTTGTGGCTTGGGTCAGGGCTTCGGCCAGGGGGATCAGGTCGTCTGTCGTCAGAGGGCTCACCGTTATGCGTACGGCTGGTGCGGCGGCGATCCGGTAGAGGGCCCCGGGGGCCACCACCCAGCCGGCGTCGCGCAGCGCTGTCACCGCGCTTGTCTCGTCCGCCACCGGCAGCCAGACGTTGATGCCGCTGCGGCCGTACGCGGTCAGGCCGTGCTCCGCCAGTGCGGCCACCAGCCCGTCGCGCCGCAGCTCGTAGCTCTGCGCCGCCCGGTGCACCAGCTCGGTGACCGCCGGGTCCCGCCAGAGCGCCAGAACCAGCCGTTGCAGCACTGTGGACACCCAGCCGGCGCCGACGCGCGTCCGGCCGGCCACCCGGGCCACTGTGGTCGCGTCACCGGCAAGCACCGCCAGCCGCAGGTCCGGACCGAAGGGCTTGCTCACCGAGCGCACGAACGCCCAACTCGCTGCCGCACCCGCAAGAGAGTGCAGGGGTACGCGCGCCAGCTCGGCGGCGTGGTCGTCCTCGATGAGCAGCAGGTCCCGTCGACCGGCGAGCAGCGTCCGCAGCTCCGCTGCCCGGACGGCGGAGACTGCGGCGCCGGTCGGGTTCTGCGCCCGGCTGGTCACCACGAGCGCCCGGGCACCGGCGGCCAGCGCGGCTGCCACCCCGGCCGCCAGTGGCCCCTCGTCGTCGACCGGTACGCCGATCGGACGCATCCCCAGGGCGGCGATCAGGTCGAGCAGGTTGGCCCAGCCCGGATCCTCCACCGCCACCGCGTCACCGGGGCGCAGGTGGGCGCCGAGCAGCCGTTCGATGCCGTCCAGCGCGCCACCGGTGAGGGTGATCTCCGAGGCCGGCACGCCGTCGGCGTTCAGCCGGGCGCGGGCGGCCTCGGCCAGCTCGGGGAGCACTCCGGAGTGGGAGTAGCCGACCGGCGGGCCGGCGTCGGCGGCGAGTGCCGCGAGGTGCGGCCCGAGAGTGGGCAGCAGTCGGGGGTCGGGTTCACCTCGGGACAGGTCACGGGCGCCGGGCAGCGGCGTAGGGCGCAGCGCGGAGCGGCTGGCGGCGACCGGCGGGCGGGGGCGGACCCGGGTGCCGTGTCGCCCGGCGGTGACGAGCACGCCGCGCTGCCGCAGCTCCTGGTAGGCGCGGGCGACGGTGGCAGGGCTGACACCGAGTTCGGCGGCGAGCACCCGGACCGGCGGCAGGGCGGCACCCGGCGGCAGCGCGCCCGTACGGATGCCCGACTCGATGCTGGCCGAAATAGCGACGGCTGTCGCCCCGGTGAACTGATAGCGTGCTGACACAAATAAGAGATTGTACTAGAACAAAGGGGCGAGCATGTACGCACCCACCCCCCGCACCACCGCCAGCCGTGCGCGCGACCGCATGAGCTACGACAGCGCGGCCGCGCACGCCGTGCTCGACGAGGCGTACGACTGTGCGCTCGGGTTCACCGTCGACGGCCAGCCGCGCGTGCTGCCCACCCTGCACGTCCGCATCGGCGACACGCTCTACCTGCACGGCTCGACCGGCAGTCGGCCGCTGCTCGCCGCCCGGGGCGACGGGCTGCCCGTCTGCGTCGCGGTGACAGTGCTCGACGGGCTGATCTACGGCCGCTCCCAGTTCCACCACAGTGCCAACTACCGCTCCGTCGTGGCGCACGGCACCGCCCGGCTCGTCACCGACGAGCAGGAGAAGACCGCGATGCTCACCGCCCTTGTGGAGAAGGTCGGTACGGGCCGTAGCAACGACAGCCGGCCGCCGAGCCGCCGCGAGCTGGCCGAGACCGCCGTGCTGGCGTTGCCGCTGCGGGAGGTCTCCGTACGCGCCCGCACCGGCGGGGTCCGCGACGAGGAGGCCGACCTGCACCTGCCGCACTGGGCCGGTGTGCTGCCGCTGCGGCTGACCGCCGGCCCGCCCGAGCCGGACGTCGGGGTCACGGCCCCGCTGCCGGCGTACCTGCGGACGGCCCGCACACCCTGGCACGACCCGGTGCCGCTGCACGGTGAGCACGTCCGATTGGAGCCGCTGGACCTGGCGCACGCCGAGGAGCTGCACACCGCCACCGCCGACGACGACGTCTGGCGGCACCTCGGCGTGGCCCGGCCCACCTCGGTGGCCGGTACGGCCGAGGTGGTCACCGCCGCCCTGCTCGCCCAGCAGCGGGGCGAGCGGGTGCCCTGGGTGCAACGCTGCGCCGTGACCGGGGCGGTGGTCGGCACCACGTCGTACTACGAGATCGACCCGGAACGGCGGTCTGTGGCGATCGGGTACACGTTCCTCGGCCGGCCGTGGTGGCGTACCGGGATCAACACGGAGGCGAAGCTGTTGCTGCTGAGCCGGGCCTTCGACGAGTTGGGCGCGGTGCGGGTCGCGTGGCACACCGACATCCGCAACGTCCGCTCGCAGGCCGCCATCGAGCGGCTCGGCGCCACCCGCGAGGGAGTGCTGCGCATGCACCGCCAGCGCGCGGACGGCTCCTGGCGGGACACCGTGCAGTACGCGATGACAATCGACGAGTGGCCGAACGCACAGGCCAGCCTGCGAGAAAAACTTCGCCGAACAGCACCGGTGGCGTGATGATGACGGGCGTGCTGGGGATCACCGACATCTGGACGTACGTACTGGGCACCGTGGCAATCGTTCTGCTGCCCGGGCCGAACTCCCTCTTCGTGCTGTCCACCGCCGCCAAGCGGGGCGTCAGCACCGGTTACCGGGCCGCGGCAGGGGTGTTCGTCGGCGACACGGTGCTGATGGTCCTCGCCGCCGCCGGGGTGGCGTCGCTGCTCAAGGCGTACCCACCGGTGTTCCTGGTGATCAAGTACGCCGGTGCCGCGTACCTCGCCTATGTCGGGTTGACGATGCTGCGCGGCGCCTGGCGGCGCTGGCGCGACCGCAACGACCCGACCACGCCGCGGCTCATCGACGCCGCCGAGCCGGAGGCGATGCGCAGCCCGTTCCGCAAGGCGCTGGTGATCAGCCTGCTGAACCCGAAGGCGATCCTGTTCTTCGTCTCGTTCTTCATCCAGTTCGTCGACCCGACCTACGCCTGGCCGGCGCTGTCGTTCCTGCTGCTCGGGCTGATCGCCCAGGCGGCGAGCGTGCTCTACCTGACCGCGTTGATCTTCGCGGGCACCTTCCTGGCCACGCAGTTCCGCCAGCGGCGTCGACTGGCCGCCGGCGGCACCACCGCGATCGCCACGCTGTTCCTCGCCTTCAGCCTCAAGCTGGCCACCGCCAGCGCCGGCTGACGTCGCCGCGCACCTGTCGTCAGGTGCCGTCGCCCCCACCGCTACCGCCGCCTCCGATGCCGGCGCCACCGGCGGTGCCGCCCAGGCCGTAGCCGGGACGGATCGGCTCGTCGGGGTGGCGGCTGACATGCGGTGACCCGGCGATCCGGGCCGACCAGTCGGCGTGGGCGGCCGCGGCGGCGTGCCGGTTGAGGGCCTGGCGCAGCCAGCCGTCCACTGTCGCCACCCAGTCGCGCTGCCCGGCGTCGGCGTGCCAGATCCGAAACCGGCTGATGCTCTGGTGGGTGATCCCCGCCAGGGCCAGCCGGCGGTCCATCCAGAGGATCACCTCCAGACCCGCCGAGTTGGTCACGAAGATCACCTCCATCTCGGTGATCGGGCCGGCGTAGAGCGGAGCCACCCAGAAACCCCACCGCTGGTGCAGCGGCAGTGTGAACTCCACACCGGGCAGCCCGCCCTCCTGCAACCCGGCCTGGCGGATCGAGAAACCAAGCGTGTCCATCGCCGCGAACACGTGCTGCTGCGTGGGCACCGGATGCACGAACACCGGCACCATTGCGCCCTGGTCGAGGTCCGGGTCGACGGACACCTCGGTCCGCAGCCCCATCCGCAGGCTCAGCAGCGGCACCCCGCCGAAGGTGGTCACCGGCGTCTCCCACGGCAGCGGCAACGCGAAGTCCACAGCTCGACGCCGGCCGGCCGGTACGACGAACCGCCCGGCGATCGGCGCCTGATGGAACTGCACCAGGCGCCGGGCGGCCTCCGGGTCGTTCGGCTCCACCGTGGCGACAAGGCCGAGGCGGATGTGCCGCACCAGCACGTCGTCAGGACCGGCGGCGAGTGTCACCCGTCCGGGCAGGCGCAGCCCCGGACGGGTGCTCGGATTGGGCAGCGTGGTCTGCACGGACAGCCCGGTCCAGCCGGACTCCCGAGACACCCCCGTCAGCCGCACCGCGCCCCCACCAGGCCACGCCCCCGTACGCCCCGCCGACGGCGAGGTCACCTCAAGGGTCGCGGACCCGGAGGGTGGTCACCTCGACTTCGGCGAAGAGGGACCACCCCTCCGGTTTCACCGCAGGCGGCGTCCCCTCGGCACCGTGTCGGTCTCGTCGTCGAACTCCCCGATGACCTCCTCCAGCAGGTCCTCAAGTGCGACGAAACCGATCGGGCGGGACGGCCCACCACCGTTGCGTACCAGCGCGAGCTGGGACTGCCGGGCGCGCATGGCGGCCACCGCCTCGGTGACCGAGGACGTCGCGGGCAGGGTGAACGCGGGCGTCATCAACTCCCCTGCGGTGGCGACACGGCCGTTCGTCACCACCCGCACCGCCTCCCGGACGTGCACCAGGCCGCAGACGTCGCCGTCGGCGTCCACCACCGCCATTCGGGACCTGCCGCTGTCGCGGCTGACCTGCTCGATCCGCTCGGCCGGGTCCTCCCGCCCGACGGTGACCATTGTCGAGAACGACTCCATCACCTGCGCCACGGTCGTGCCCTGCAACTCCAGCATGCTCGTGAGCAGCTCGTGCTGCTCGGCGCCGAGCAGCCCGTGTTCGCGGGACTGCTCCAGCAGGATCCGCAGCTCGTCCGGGCCGTGCACCTGGGCAAGCTGATCCTGCTGCTCGACCCCGAACAGGCGCAGGATCGCGTTGGCCATCGCGTTCAGCACCGACAGCACCGGCCGGGACACCCGGGCGAACGCGCGGAACGGCAACGCGAGCAGCGTCGCCGAACGCTCCGCGTCGGTGATGGCCCACGACTTCGGCGCCATCTCCCCCACCACCAGGTGCAGGAAGGTGACCAACCCGAGCGCGAAGACCAGGGCGATCACGTGACTGGCGGCGTCCGGCAGACCCACAGCGTGCAGCAGCGGGCTGACCAGGTGCTCGATGGCCGGCTCGGCCAGCGCGCCAAGCCCCAGGGTGCACAGCGTGATGCCCAGCTGCGCCCCGGCCAGCATCAGCGACAACTCGCGGACACCGTCAAGCGCGGCTCGGGCCGCACGGCCACCGCTTGCCGCCGCCTGCTCCAGGCGGTACCGCTTGCTTGCCACCAGGGCGAACTCGGCGGCCACGAAGAACCCGTTCAACGCCAGCAGCACCACCGAGGTGAGCAGCGCGATGCCGGGGCTCACGCGGTCACCTCCGGCTCGGTCAGCTGCAACCGCACCGAATCGGCAACGTGCCGGTCCACTGCCAGCACCTCGACCAGAGCCCGCGGCTCCCCGGCGTGATCCTCGCCGTCCGCGCCGTCGGGCACCAGGCTGATCTCCAGCCGGTCACCGACCTCCGGCACCCGGCCCAACTCCCGCATCACCAACCCGGACAGGGTGTCGTACTCCGGTGCCTCGGGCAGCGCGATGCCGGTGCTGTCGGCGACCTCGTCGATCCGCCAGCGGGCCGGCACCACCCAGGACCCGTCGTCCTGCCGGGCGGGTGCCCGATCCGGTGGGTCGTCCTCGTCCCTGATCGGGCCGACGAGCTCCTCGGCGATGTCCTCCAAGGTGATCACGCCGGCGAAGCCGCCGTACTCGTCGACCACACAGGCCATCTGCCGGTGCCCGGACCGCAGCCGGTCGAGCACCGTGGGCAGCGGCAACGTCTCGGGCACCAGCAGCGGCGGGCCGGCGACCGCGCTCACCGGCGTGGTCGCCCGCTCCCCCGGGGGTACGCCGAGCACGTCGGCGATGCCGACGACACCGATCAGGTCGTCGACGCCCTCCGCGCCGCGCACCGGGAACCGGGAGTGGCCGGTGTCCAGCAACTCGACGATACGGCTCACCGGTTCGTGCGCGCGTACGGTGTGCACGTCGACCCGCGGCACCATGGCCTCGCCCGCAGTCAGCTCGCGGAAGTCGAGCCCCCGGTCGAGCAGCGTGGACATCTCGGCGTCCAGGCTGCCCTCCTGCCGGGACTCGGCGATGATCTGTTCCAGATCGGCAGGTGTGGCGCCGCTGGGCAACTCCTCGATCGGCTCGATGCCGAGCCTGCGGAGCAGACGGATCGAAGCCCTGTCGAAGAGCCGGATCAGCGGCCCGGCGACGGCCAGGTAGATGAGGGTGGACCGGCTCAGCGCCCGGGCCAGCACCTCGGGCCGGGCGATGGCCAGGTTCTTCGGGGCCAGCTCACCGAGGACCATCTGTACGACGGTGGCGATGACCAGTGCCAGCGCCACCGACAGCGGCAGGCTCACCGACCTGCTGACACCGGCCACGCCGAGCAGCTCGGCGAGGCCACCGCCGAGGTACGGCTCGGCGACGTAACCGACGAGCAGGGCGGTGACGGTGATGCCGAGCTGGGCGCCGGAGAGCATGAAGGAGAGCCGGCTGGTGACGGTCAGAGCGCGGGCGGCAGCCTGGTCGCCGTCATCGGCGAGCTGGCGCAACTTGCCGCGGTCCACGGCGACGTAGCCGAATTCCTGGGCTACGAAATAGCCTGTCGCGGCGGTGAGCACGATGATCAGAAGAAGACCGACGACGATCAACACGGGTCGCTCAGGGCTCCCGGGGTCGTCGGGTCGGGGATAAGCCGGGCACAACCCGGCTGGCTACTACTGCCCTCCTGGGCAGACGAGTCGATCATCTGACTATTTTATCGGCGTTCGCTGGGACTCCGCTGAGGGAGGGCCGAAGGCGTCCGATCGTCCGGTTCGCCGGGCGTCACCCCACCTGGCCGCCGCCCTGCCCGCGCTCAGCCAGCTCGTCGGCGTCGAGCAGGCTCCGGTCGAGCCGCCCCGACCGGTAGGCGGCCCGTCCGATCATCTGCGCCGCGACAGGCGCGGTGGCCAGCTGGAAGATCGCCACCAGCAGGACCATCCCGAGGTCCGGCATGGTCCGCAGCCGCAGCGCGATGCCGAGTAGCAGCAGGAGCACCCCGAGCACCTGGGGTTTGGTGGCGGCGTGCATCCGGGACAGGGCGTCCGGGAAGCGCAGCACGCCGATCCCGGCGGCGAGCGCGAGTACCGCACCGGCCACCAGGCAGGCGGCGCCGACCCAGTCGGCGATCACCCCGATCACGCCCGCTCCCGGACGGCGAAGCGGACCAGCGCCACCGAGCCGACGAAGCCCAGCAGGGACAGCACCACGAGTACGGGCAGCGTGGTGGCGTGCCGGTTGACCGCCGCCTCCGCGCCCACCGCGCCGACCATTGTGGCGAGCAGCATGTCGGCGGCGATCACCCGGTCCAGCAACGTCGGGCCCCGGTAGAGCCGGATCAGCGCGAGCAGCGCGGTCACCGACAGCAGGGCGGTGAGGACGGCGGCCAGAAGCAGGATCACTGGGTCGTTCCCTTCTCGGCGGGACCGGACTCGACGAGGCGCAGCTCGGCCGCGCTGCCCACCGCCCGGACGATCCGCTGCTCGACAGCGAGGGTGCGCTCCCGCGCGAGTTCCAGGTCCGCCGGGCCGTGGGTGTCCAGCACGTGCAGGTACAGCGTGGCGGCCGCCCGGTCCACCTCCAGGACCAGAGTGCCGGGCACCAGGGTGACCGCCTCGGCGGTGAGAGCGATGTTGAGGTCCGTCGGCACCCGTAGCTGCACGGCGATGATCGCCCCCCGAGGCCGGTAGCCGGGCTGCATGGCGATCCGGGCGACGTGGATACTCGCGACGACAAGCTCCACGACGAACTTGCCCACGAACACCAGCAACGCCCAGGGCCGCAGCCGGCCGCCGAAGGTGACCGGCGGCAGCGGGAAGAACAGGAGCACCGCGCCGCCCACCAGCAGGCCACCGACCACGTTGGCCCAGCTGATCTCGCCCCACAGCAGACACCAGACGACCACCAGCCAGCCCAGGGCCACCGCCTGGTCCCGCCAGCGCCCGAACCGCCCCCGGGGCTCGGCCGCCGCGGACCCCGAGGACGTCATGGTCGGTTCGGTCACGGCACACCTCCTGGGAACACAGCCCGCACGTACGGAGTGCGCGAGAGCAGATCGGCTGCCGAGGCTGCGGTCACGTCGAAGAGCGGACCGGCCAGCACCGTCAGCACCAGGCCGAACACGACCAGGCCGACTGTGGCACCGACCATCAGCGTGGGCAGCCGGACGACAGGGTCAGTGGTGTCCAACTGCGGCGCCCGCCAGAACGCGATGTTCCACACCCGCGAGGCGACATAGAGGGTGAGCAGGCTTGTCAGCGTCCCGGCCGCCACAAGCGTCCAGGGCAGCGCCCCACCGGCCGCCGCCCCGGCCTGGAGCAGACCGAGTTTGCCCAGGAAGCCCGAGAATGGTGGCACCCCGGCCAGGTTCATCGCCGGTACGAAGAACAGCACGCCGAGCAGGGGCGCCATCCGGGCCAGCCCGCCGAGCCGGCGCAGGTCGGTGCTGCCGGCCCGCTCCTCGACCAGCCCGGCGACAAGGAACAGCGTGGTCTGGATCGTGATGTGGTGCACGACGTAGAAGATCGCACCGGAGAGCGCGGCGGTGGTGCTCAACGCCACCCCGAAGATCATGTAGCCGATGTGGCTGACCAGTGTGAACGACAGGAGCCGCTTCATGTCGGACTGCGCCACCGCGCCCAGGATGCCGATCACCATCGTCAACCCGGCGACGATCATGAGCAGGTTGTCGACCTGCCCGTCCGGGAAGAGCAACGTCTCGGTGCGGATGATCGCGTAGACGCCCACCTTGGTGAGCAACCCCGCGAACACCGCTGTCACCGGAGCCGGCGCCGTGGGATAGCTGTCCGGCAGCCAGGCCGACAACGGAAAGACCGCCGCCTTGATCGCGAACGCGAGCAGCAACATCAACTGCAACGTCAGCCGTACGTTGTCGGGCAGATCGTCGAGCCGCTGCGCGAGCTGCGCCAGGTTGAGCGTGCCGGTGGCCGAGTAGACCAGACCCACAGCGGCCAGGAAGATCATCGAAGAGAGGATGCTCACCACAACGTACGTCGACCCCGTGCGGATCCGGGTCTCGGTGCCGCCCAGCGTGATCAGCACGAAGCTCGCCGCCAGCAGGATCTCGAAGCCGACGAACAGGTTGAACAGGTCGCCGGCGAGGAACGCGTTCGTCACGCCCGCCGTGAGGACCAGGTACGTCGGGTGGAAGATCACCACGGGAGTGGTCTCGGCGGTCTCGCTGCGGCCCTGACCGATCGAGTACAGCAGCACGCACAGCGTCACCGCCGACGACACCACCACCATCAGCGCGGCGAGCTGATCGGCGACCAGCACGATGCCGACCGGCGCCGGCCACCCGCCGACCGCCAACACCACCGGCCCGTGCCGGTACGCCTCGACCAGCAGCACCACCGCGACGAGGAACGTGCCGGACAGGCAGAGCACACTGACCGCACGCTGGATCCGGGGTCGCGTCGCCAGCAAGAGGGTCAGCGCCGCACCCAACAACGGCACCACCACCGGCAGCGGCAACAGCCTGCTCATCACGCCTCGTCCCCGTGCCGTAGCCGACGTCGTGCCGGCTCTGGATCGACCTGCTCCGGATCGTCGTCCGGACCCTCCCCGCCGTGATCGATGGCACCCGCCTCGTTGCGCTCGGCCTGGCGGATGATCTGCTGGTCCTCCAGATCGTCGGGCACCTCGTCGTCGCCGGTGAGATACCAACTTCGGTACGCCACAGCGAGCAGGAACGCCGTCAGCCCGAACGTGATCACGATCGCCGTCAGCACCATGGCCTGCGACAGTGGATCAGCCATCTCGTCCACCGGCCCCGTGCCCACCACCGGCGCCCCACCGGACCGACCGCCCAGCAGGATCAGCAGGTTGACTCCGTTACCGGTCAGGATCACGCCCAGCAGGATCCGGGTCATGCTGCGCTCCAGCAGCAGGACCACACCGCAGCCGACCAGCACCGCGACAGCAAGCACCAACACCAACGTCGGGCCAGGCTGACCGGCCGTCATGACACGCCCTCAGATCGCGACTGCGGGGCTCGCAAACCCGGCTCACTCCTCGCGCTCACGGACCCACCAGATGTTCGCGACTGCGGGGCTCGCAAACCCGGCTCACTCCTCGCGCTCACGGCCGGTCTCCCTTGTCGACGGCCAGTCCGCCCGCTTCCGTACCGGTCGCCTCGATGTGCCGGTCCACCTCGGCACCGAGGCTGCGCAGGATGTCCAACACCAGCCCGATCACGATGAGGTACACGCCGATGTCGAAGAACAGCGTGGTCACCAGATGGATGTCGCCGATCAGCGGTAGCGAGGCGTCGATCTTGGCGCTCTGCAGCAACGTCCCGCCGGCGAGCATCGACACCACGCCGCTGCCCACCACCACTGCCAGGCCGGCGCCAAGGATCAGGCCCGCGCCCACCGGCGCCGCCTCGGTCAACTCGTACCGTCCGCCGGCCAGATAGCGGACCACCAGCGCGAGGCCCGCCACCAGGCCACCGGCGAAGCCGCCGCCCGGCGCGTTGTGACCGGAGAAGAGCAGGAACAGGGAGAACAACACCACCGTGTGGAAGATCAGCCGGGTGACCACCTCCATCACGATGGAGCGCCGCTCCGCGTACAGGGTGGGGCCGCCGCGCAGCCACACCGGCCGCCCGGGCAGGACCGACCGGCCCGGCGGACCCGGCCGACGCGGGCGCGGCCCGGTCCGGGACTTCTCGAAGATCAGGCTGGCCACCCCGGTCGCGGCCACCACAAGCACCGACACCTCGCCCATCGTGTCCCAGGCCCGGATGTCGACAAGCGTCACGTTCACCACGTTGCGGCCGTACCCCTCGGCCACTGCCAGATCCGGGAAGGCCACGGCGATGTCCGGCGCCCGGCGGGCGCCGGCCGCGACGAGGGCGAGCCCACCCGCCACCAGGCCCACTGCCACGCCGATCACCCGGCGGGCCCAGCGGCTGCGGCGCAGCGGACGGGCCGAGAACCGTGGCGGCAGGCGACGCAGCACCAGCACGAAGACAGCGATGGTCGCGGTCTCCACCAGGAACTGCGTGAGAGCCAGATCGGGAGCGCCGTGCAGGATGAAGAGCATCGCGGCGCCGTAGCCGGTCACCCCGACCAGCAGCATCGCGGTCAGCCGCCGGCGGGCGCCGACCGCGAGCAGCGCGGCCACCGCGATCACCAGCACGACCACCGGTTGCAGCGGGTTGCCCCAGAGGGGGATCCGGGTCTGCCACGGGCCGGCTGCGAGCATCGCGCCACCAGGCAGCACCACGAGGGTGACCAGGATGATGCCCAGGTACTGCGGAAGGGAACCCCGCTGGGTCGCACCCGTCACCTCGATGGCGAGCCTGTCGAAGCGGCCCACCACCCACTCGTACCCCTGGTTGCCGCCGATCGGCGAACGGAGCCGGGCCAGTACGGGGGCGAGCGGCCCCCGCACCGCGAAGAGCAGGCCGCCGCCGACGAGCGCCAGCACGGACAGGCCGAGCGCCGGGGTCAGTCCAGGCCAGAGCACCAGGTGCGCATCGACCTCACCGAGCAGTTCGGCGTACGGGCTCAGCAGGCCGTCCAGCACGGCGGCGGCCGGGCCGGCGAGCAACCCGAGACCGGCGAGCACAGTCGGCGGGACGAGCATCGCCGCGGCGATCGGGCCCGGCGACACCGGTTCCACACCCGGCCGGTCGGCGAACGCGCCCCACAGGAACCGGGCGCTGTACGCGACGGTGAGAATCGTCCCCACGACCAGGCCGGCGAGGACCAGCGGCTGGTCGATGAACGCCGCGAACACCGCCTCCTTCGCCACGAAGCCGACGAGCGGCGGTACGCCGGCCATCGACGCCGCCGCCAGCACCGACACCACGAACAGCGGCCGGGACCAGCGCCGCAGCCCGGACAACTGCCGCAGGTCGCGGGTGCCGGCGCCGTGGTCGATGATGCCGACGACCAGGAACAGCGTCGCCTTGAACAGCGCATGCGCCAGCAGCATCGCTGTGCCGGCCAGCGCGGCGGCCGGGGTGCCCGCGCCGGTCACCGCGATGAGCAGGCCGAGCTGACTGACTGTTCCGTACGCCAGCAGCAACTTCAGGTCGGTCTGCCGCAGGGCCGCCCACCCGCTGACGAGCATTGTGACCACGCCGGCGACCTGCGCCACGGGCCGCCACGGGCCGACAATGGCGAGGATCGGCGCGAGCAGCCCGACAAGGTAGACGCCGGCCTTGACCATGGCGGCGGCATGCAGGTACGCGCTGACCGGAGTGGGTGCCGCCATCGCCGCCGGCAGCCAGGAACTGAACGGCAGCACAGCCGACTTGGACAGTGCGCCGGCAAGGATCAGCAACACCGCGGTGATCAGGTACGCGCCGCCGGGCAGCGGTTGAGCCGAGATCTCCGACCAGCGGTAGGTGCCGGCGTGCTCGCCCAGCATGATGAACCCGACCAGCATGGCCAGGCCGCCCAGCGTGGTCACGATCAGCGCCTGCGCCGCCGCCCACCGGCTCGACCGCCGTTCGGTGCTGTGCCCGATCATCAGGTACGAGAAGATCGTGGTCAGCTCCCAGCCGACATAGAGCAGCAGCAGGTCGTCGGAGAAGACAAGCAGGAGCATCGCGCCGGCGAAGGCGACGAGGACCCCGGCGAACTGCGCCAGGCCGGTCGAGCCGGGTTTGAAGTAGCGGGCACAGTAGACCATCACCAGCGCGCCGACGCCGCCGATCAGCAGCGTCATCAGCCACGACAGGGTGGTGACCCGCAGCGCGATGTCGAGCTTCAGCTCCCGGATCCACGGGTACGTCTCGACGACCGCGCCACCGTCGGCGACGGCGGGCGTACGGGCCAGTGCCCAGCAGAACGCGGCGGCCGGTGCCAGCGCCAGCGGATAGAAGGCGCGTGGACCCCACCACTTGACGAGCGCCGGCGCGGCCAGGGCAGCCACCAGGTGGAGGATGAGCAGTAACAGCACTCGCACTCCCGATCGTGGTGGCCGACGCCGTACATCTGTGGCGCCTAGCAGCGATCAGACGCCAATCCGTCGACGCCCGCGCGCCTTTGCCATAATTCGTCCCCTATCGGGCGGGCTCACGGCGGCAGTCAGCAGCCAGCGAAGCGCGCCAGGACGCCCTCGGTGACCGACAGACCAGCAGGCCGCCGGAGATCAGTTTATCAGGGCGTTACTGATGGGTTGCGCGTCGTCCAGGTCGGTGCCACCTGGGCGCAGTTCGGCCACGAGGTCGGCTCGGCCGAGCTGTCGGGCGACCTTGCCGACCACCCGCTCGGCGACGGCCAGCGACCGCATCGAGAGCAGCCGGCCCCGGCTTTCACGGCGCAGCACGAAATAGTGGACGGCGACGCGGACCTGGCCGCGATCGGCGGCGCTGGCCTGGGCAGTCGAGACGACCAACTCCCGCAGGCACCGGGCGAGTCGCTCGGCGAGCGCCAGCTCGGGCCCGTGCAGACCGCCGCGCAGCGTGGCGAGGTGACTGTCGACCTTGCGGATCAGTACGTCAGTGCTGGGTTCGACGTGTCGCGGCTCGCCGGCCATCCCATCGCCTCCACCCGTTCGCGTTGCGGGTGAAGTTACTTTATGTTGCTCCTCAGAAGCAAGCAGTTAAGTGAGACTTAACGTACTAACTGCGCAACAGGTTCTTTTACCGCTCACTCAGGAGCGTTCCGTCGGGGCCGGTCGTGGATGTCGTACCGGCGGGGCACGATGGATCGGTGACCGGGGCAGATGTGGATACGGGCGGGGCGCTCGACGGGTTCGGTCCCGCCACCCGCGCCTGGTTCGACGCCGCCTTCGCCGCGCCCACCGCCGCCCAGGCCGGCGCCTGGCGGTCGGTCGCCGCCGGCCGCAACGCCCTCGTCGTGGCACCCACCGGCTCCGGTAAGACGCTCGCGGCGTTCCTCTGGTCACTGGACCGGCTGGCCCGCGAGCCCGCACCGGCCGAGGCGCGACAGCGGTGCCGGGTGCTCTACGTCAGCCCGCTCAAGGCCCTCGCCGTCGACGTCGAACGCAACCTGCGCGCCCCGCTGGCAGGCATCCGGCAGGCGGCCACCCGCCTCGGCGTCACCCCACCCGACATCACCGTCGGCATGCGCACCGGCGACACCCCTGCCGACGAACGACGCGCGTTCGCCCGCACCCCTCCCGACATCCTCATCACCACCCCCGAGTCGCTGTTCCTGCTGCTCACCTCCGCTGCTCGGGATTCGCTGCGCGGCATCCAGACGGTGATCGTCGACGAGGTGCACGCGGTGGCCGGCAGCAAGCGCGGCGCTCACCTGGCCCTGTCGCTGGAACGTCTCGACGAGCTGCTGCCCGCGCCGGCACAGCGGATCGGCCTGTCAGCCACCGTCCGGCCGATCGACGCGTGCGCCCGGTTCCTCGGCGGCGCCCGACCTGTCGACGTCGTGCAGCCCGCCACACCGAAGACCATCGAGGTCAGCGTGCAGGTCCCGGTGGAGGACATGACCCGCCTCGACGAGCAGGAGCAGCCACCCGAGGACGACCTCGGCGGTCCCGGCCCGCGACGCGCCTCGATCTGGCCGGCCGTCGAGGAGCGGGTCTTCACCCTGATCGGGCAGCACCGCTCCACAATCGTGTTCACCAACTCCCGACGCAGCGCCGAGCGCCTCTGCGCACGGCTCAACGAGCTGGCCGCCGAAGAGCTGGCCACCCCGTCGGGCGGTCCCGCCAGCCCGTTGCGGCACCGCCTGCCGGCCGAGGTGATGGCACAATCCGGCGCGGCCACCGGCGCGTCGCCGGTGATCGCCCGCGCCCACCACGGCAGCGTCTCGCGCGAGGAACGCAAGCACATCGAGGAGGCCCTCAAATCCGGCCAGCTGCCGGCGGTCGTGGCCACCTCCAGCCTGGAGCTGGGCATCGACATGGGTGCCGTCGACCTGGTGGTGCAGATCGAGGCTCCGCCCAGCGTGGCCGCCGGCCTGCAACGGGTCGGTCGGGCCGGGCACCAGGTGGGCGCGGTCTCGCGCGGGGTGGTCTTTCCCAAGCACCGCGGCGACCTGCTCTCCTGCGCGGTCGTCGCCGAGCGGATGACCGACGGTGCGATCGAGGAGCTGCACTACCCGCGCAATCCCCTCGACGTGCTGGCCCAGCAGATCGTCGCGATGGTGGCACTGGAGCCGTGGCGGGTCGGCGACCTGGCCGTGCTGGTCCGCCGGGCCGCGCCCTTCGCCGAGCTGCCGGACTCCGCGCTGCACGCCGTGTTGGACATGCTCTCCGGGCGCTACCCGTCGACCGCGTTCGCCGAGCTGCGCCCCCGCCTGGTCTGGGATCGCGCCGCCGACCTGCTCACCGGCCGTCCCGGCGCGCAGCGGCTCGCCGTGACCAGCGGGGGCACCATCCCCGACCGTGGTCTGTTCGGGGTCTTCCTGGCGGGCGCCGAGCGGGCCGCCCGGGTCGGTGAGCTCGACGAGGAGATGGTCTACGAGTCGCGCGTCGGCGACGTCTTCCTGCTCGGCTCGTCGTCCTGGCGCATCGAGGAGATCACCCCCGACCGGGTGCTGGTCTCGCCGGCCCCCGGTCAGGCCGCCCGGATGCCGTTCTGGAAGGGCGACCAGCTGGGCCGGCCGGTGGAGCTGGGTCGGGCCATCGGCGCCCGGGTGCGCACCTTGCTCCGGCAGAGCGACGAGGCGGCACTGGCCGCGCTGCGCGCCGGTGGGCTGGACGAGTGGGCCGCCGGCAACCTCATGGCGTACCTGCACGAGCAGCGGGACGCCACCCGTTCCCTGCCCGACGACCGCACCATCGTCGTCGAGCGGTTCCGCGACGAGCTGGGCGATTGGCGGCTGGCCGTGCACAGCGTCCTCGGCGCGCGGGTCAACGGGCCGTGGGCCCTCGCCGTGGGCCGGCGGCTCGCCGAGCGGTACGGCGTGGACGCCCAGGTGATGCCCTCCGACGACGGCATCGTGGTGCGCCTGCCGGACACCGCCGACGAGCCACCCGGCGCCGACGTGGTGGTGTTCGAGCCCGACGAGATCACCCAACTGGTCGAGGAGTCGGTGGGCACCTCGGCGCTCTTCGCCGCCCGTTTCCGGGAGTGCGCCGCCCGGTCACTGCTGCTGCCGCGCCGCGACCCACGCCGCCGCCAGCCGCTCTGGCAGCAGCGGCAACGTTCCGCGCAGCTCCTCGACGTCGCCCGCGAGTACGCCGACTTCCCGGTCACCCTGGAGGCTGCCCGGGAATGCCTCCAGGACGTCTTCGACCAGCCGGCGCTGGCCGGGCTGATGCGTGACCTGGCCGCCCGCAAGGTCCGGCTTGTCGAGGTGGAGACCAGCGCTCCGTCCCCGTTCGCACGGTCGCTGCTCTTCGGCTACGTCGGCGCGTTCCTCTACGAGGGTGACGCGCCGCTGGCCGAGCGCCGTGCCGCCGCGCTCGCCCTCGACTCCACGCTGCTCGGCGAGTTGCTCGGCCGGGTCGACCTGCGTGAGCTGTTGGACCCCGCCGTGCTCGCCGAAACCGACAGGCAGCTGCGCTGGCTCACCGAGCAGCGCCGCCCCCGAGACGCGGAGGACGTGGTCGAGCTGCTGCGGGTGCTCGGCGACCTGAGTGACGCCGAGTTGACCGAGCGCGGCGCACCGGAGACGTGGCTGACCGAGTTGGAGGCCGCCCGCAGGGTGCTGCGCGTCCGGATCGCCGGTGAGCAGCGCTGGGTGGGCGTCGAGGACGCCGCGCGTCTGCGCGACGCGCTCGGCGTGGCGTTGCCGGTCGGCGTGGCCGAGGCGTACCTCACACCGGTGGCCGACCCGCTCGGCGATCTGGTGGCCCGCTACGCCCGCACCCACGGGCCGTTCGCCGCTGCGAGCTGCGCGGCCCGCTTCGGGCTCGGGGTGTTCGTCGTCGAGCAGGTCCTACGCCAGCTCGCCGCCACCGGTCGGGTCGTCTCCGGCGAGTTCACCCCGGATTCGGCAGGCGCCCAGTGGTGCGACGCCGAGGTGCTGCGCATGCTGCGCCGCCGCTCACTCGCGGCGCTGCGCCGGGAGATCGAGCCGGTGCCGCCCCGGGCTCTGGCCACCTTCCTACCCCGCTGGCAGCAGGTCGGCGCGTCGGCCCGGGGTGTGGAGGCGCTCGCCGCGACAGTGGAGCAGTTGCAGGGCGCGGCGGTGCCGGCGTCCGCGTTGGAGCGGCTCGTGCTGCCCGGCCGCGTCGCGGACTACTCCCCCGCCCACCTCGACGAGCTGTGTGCCAGCGGGGAGGTGCTCTGGGCGGGTTCGGGGGCCATCTCCGGCGGCGACGGCTGGGTCACCCTGGCGTACGCCGACGCCGCCCCGCTGCTGCTTGCGCCCCCCGACGAGGCGCTGACCCGCACACCGCTGCATGACGCGGTGCTCGACGCGCTCGCCGACGGGCAGGCGCTGTTCTTCCGCCCGCTGGCCGATCGGGTCGGTTCGACCGACGACGCCGTACTGACCGGGGTGATCTGGGATCTGGTCTGGGCGGGCCACCTCACCAACGACACCCTCGCCCCGCTGCGCGCGGTGCTGGGCGCGGGTGGGGCGCACCGATCCCGGCCGTCCGCGCCACGCACCCGCTACCGGCGACCCGGCCGGGTGGCGCTGCCCACCCGGGGCGGCCCGCCCACAGTCGCGGGTCGGTGGTCACGGCTGCCGGAGCGGGATCTCGACCCGACCCGCCGGGCCGCAGCCCTCGCCGACGTGCTGCTGGAACGACACGGGGTGGTCACCCGTGGCGCGGTGCTTGCCGAGCAGGTGGTCGGTGGGTTCGCCGCTGTCTACCCGGTGCTGTCGGCGCTGGAGGAGCGCGGCGTGGCCCGCCGAGGCTACTTCGTCGAAGGTCTCGGGGCGGCACAGTTCGCCGTACCCGGCGCGGTCGACCGGCTGCGCGCGCTCGCGGAACCCGCCGACGGTGCCCGGGGTCGGAACGGCCCGACGATGGTGCTCGCCGCCACCGACCCCGCCAACCCGTACGGTGCGGCGCTGCCCTGGCCGGAACGCGTTGTCGACGCAGGCGACGGGTCCGCTCCGACGACCGGGCACCGGGCCGGCCGCAAGGCGGGTGCGTTGGTGGTGACGGTCGGCGGCGACCTGGTGCTGTACGTGGAACGCGGCGGCCGGACACTGCTGTCGTTCACCGACGACGCCGACACCCTCGCCGCGGCCGGCAAGGCGCTCGCCGACGCCGTCCACTCCGGAGCGTTGGGCGCGATATCGGTGGAGCGGGCCGACGGTGAGGCCGTGCACTCCGCACCGCTGCGGGACGCGCTTACCGCTGCCGGTTTCCGGGTCACCCCGCGCGGCCTACGCCTGCGCGGCTGACCTCCACTCCCCCGCGACCGCACTCACCTGCCCGACCCGCGACCGCACGCACGCACCCCGCGCCGTGGGCCCTGATCGCGGGCGCCTGACCCGTCGGCCCCACTCACGCGCCCCGCGCCGTGGGCCCCGATCGCGGACGCCCGACCCGTCGCAGCCAGTGGGAAGTGCGGATGGCACAGCACCGCAACACACCACCGACCTCACTCAATTGAGCTTGATACCTGTGAGTCATATTGATGACTCACAGGTATCAAGCTCCAAAGGGCTACCTGGTCGCCAAGGCCACCAGCCACAGCTCAACGCCCGCACCTCGGCGCCAGGACATGGCGGGGGAGTGGCCGACCGGCCGCTCCAGTTCGAAGCCCACGCCCACGCACCACGCCCACGCCAGCAGCCAGCAGCCAGCAGCCAGCAGCCAGCATTGGATCTGGCTCAGCGGAGGTTGTTGAGTGCCTTCTCGTAGCGCGGGCGGTCGGCGGCCGGAGTCTTCGCCTCGAGGTAGTTGAGCACCACGGCGCCACGCTGGTACGACTGGCCGCTCCAGGTCTCGGCGATGTCGCTGGCGCTGACCTCGTCGGGGAACACGTAGATCGTGACGGCATCGGTGGCGACGATCTCGGAACAACCCAGGCCGAGGCCGTCCGGGCCGCAGTCGACGGACCGGTCCTTCGGGCGGGGCACCTTCAGGCCAGCGGCCCGGAACGCGTCGACGACCTGCTGGGCGGCGGGCGCGCCGGCCGGGCGCGGAGGCAGCACCACAGGCGGCGGGCTCGCTGGCCGACGCTCGGTCGTCCCCTGCTGCGGCGGCGCGGGCTGGGCCGGCGCGGGCTGGGCCGGTGTGGCCGGGGTGGTGGCGCTGCCGCCGGGGCCGGACGGGGGCGGCGGGGCGCTCGGCAGGCCGGTGGCGTCCTGGCTCGGAAGGGAGGAGGCGGGCGGCGCGGCGTTCGGTCGGTCAGCGTCGTCACTGCCGCAGCCGGCGGTGAGAGCGACGGCGAGCAGAAGAACACCGACGGCGGGCAGGCTCCGATGTGTCACCAGGGCAGTCTGCCGGGTCGGTGCCCGCCGACGGGAGGGCCGGTCGGTCACTGCACTCTGTCCCATTTCCGGCAATCGTCGGTCGTCCGCGCGGGCGGGTGCACCGCAGGGCCGCCTACCTGTGCCGGGCGTTAACCTGCGGGGATGGCAGCCACGCCCTGGATCTCGCTGACCACCGATTACGGCCTCACCGACGGCTTCGTGGCCGCCTGCCACGGGGTGATCGCCCGGATCGCGCCGTCCGCCCGGGTCATCGACGTGACCCACCTGGTGCCGCCCGCCGACGTCCGGCGGGGTGCCGCCGTGCTGGCGCAGACGGTGCCGTACCTGCCTGTGGGCGTACACGTGGCGGTTGTCGACCCGGGGGTGGGGACCACCCGGCGGGGCGTCGCGTTGGCCACGCCGGGCGGGCTGCTTGTCGGCCCGGACAACGGGCTGCTGCCGGACGCCGCCGCCGCGCTCGGCGGGGTGACTGCCGCTGTCGAACTCACCGAGCCCCGCTGGCTGGCCGCCACGGTGTCCGGCACGTTCCACGGTCGGGACGTCTTCGCACCGGTGGCGGCTCGCTTGGCGCTCGGCGCCCCGCTGGCCGAGGCGGGCCCGGCCGTCGACCCTGCCGGGCTGGTCCGCCTGCCGTCGCCGGTCGTGACCCCCGACCCCGAGGGCTTCACCGCCGAGGTGCTGACCGTCGACCACTTCGGCAACGTCCAGTTGGCCGCACCGGGCGAACTGCTCGGCCCGTTTCCGGCCACGCTCCGGGTGGGCCCGCCGGGGCCGACGCCGGCCCGCACGGCGGTGCACGGACGGACGTTCGGCGACGCACCAGACGGTGGCCTCGTGGTGTACGTCGACTCGGCCGACCGGGTGGCGATAGCGGTCAATGGTGGCCGCGCGGTGGACCTCCTCGGGGTGGTCCCGGGTGATCTTTTGCGGGTGGCCGGGTGACATTCAACTGTGGAATGCTGCCTCGGTGGGTGAACACGTAGTTCCCGTGGGCTGTCCCTGTTGCGCCTCTCGAACGGGCGGCGGGACCTGCCCGGTCTGCTTCTGGACAGACGACGGCCAGACCGACGCCGATGCCGATGCGGTGCGCGGTGGCGCCAACGGCGACCTGAGCCTGACCTACGCCCGGCTCAACTACGCCGTCTACGGGGCCAGCCACCCACGCTATCAGGACATGGTGCGCCCGGCCCGCCCCGACGAGCGCCCCTGACGGCGCCCGGCGGGGCGGGACTGGGTCAGCAGACCGGCACGGTGCCGCCGTACACGGCGGAGATGTACGCGTGGCTGACGTACTGCCCGCTGGCCAGCCGGTTCCATCTGGTGGTGGTCCGGTAGGGGCCGGCCACCGACTGTCCGGTCACGTAGCAATGGATCGGCACGTTGGCGAACCGTGCGGCGAGCCCACGGACGGCGTACGACGTGCTGGCCCCGCTGCGGATGTTCAGCGGCCCGTCGCCGACGACACCGCGCGGCCCTCCCCCGGTCCACAGGTAGGCGACGTCCACCCAGGCGTTCGTTGTCAGTTTCAGGCCGTCCCAGAAGGTGCCGTCGGCCAGGTCGATGCCGGCAGGGTTGAGCACGGTACGCCCGAACTGGTCCCGCCCGCCGTTGTAGCCCGACTGGTAGGCGGCCTGCGCCTCGGGGCGACCCTGCGGCAGGTTCTTCCAGTTCTCCCGTACTGCCGACGGGTTCCAGTAGTCGTCGCGGGTGTTCCACGGCCCGACGTCCCAGACCGGGGCGTACTCGCAGCGGGAGCCCGTGGTGGTGCAGACCCGCACCGTGTAGTCGCCGGTGTTGAGCGGGGACAGGCCGCGACGTGACGGCAGGGCCACGAAGTGGTCGCGCGGCTGCACTGTGCGGCCGTTTGCGGTCACCTCGCCGACCAGCCCGATGCGGGTCGCGTACACCCGGTAGGTGAGCCCGGGTGTGGCGGCGGAGACGGCTGCTGTCGCGTCGGCGGTGAGCTGGACGGCGCGTACCGTCGCGGTGGTGCCGCCGTTGCGCGCGGTCAGCACCACACGGGTCTGCACCTGGCTGACCGGTCTGTCGAAGACGGCGCCGCCGGTCGCGGCCCGCCATTCGGTCCAGCCGCTGACCCGCCAGCCGCGGACCAGCACCTCGACTGACGCGCCGGAGGGGACGTCCGCGGTGATCTCGGCGCGGACCCGGGTGGCCGGGCGGGCCAGGGTGCGCGGGGCGGTCAGCAGCATGCCCTCGGCGACCGCGTTGTGCGGGCTGCGAGGGCTGCGTCCGGTGGTCCGGGACTCGCGTAGCCGCAACCCCGCGGGGGTACGCCGGACGTTGACGTCGTCGCGGTCCACGACGGAGAGGTCGGTGCTCCAGCGCTCGCCGCCGGGTGCGACGGCGGTGAGCGTGACGGGACCGCTGGCGGCGGGGGTGGCGGCGGAGAATCCGCTGGTGAGGGGCACGAGGGCGATCGTGAGCGCAAGGGCGAGGACAGCGGCGAGGGCGGTGGGGCGGATACGACAATGAGGTCGTTTCATGGGCGATCTCCTCAGATATCCCCTGACCCTGTCATGTCAGGAGATCATGAGGAAGGTGGCTACAAATAGCGATACATGCGAGTCTTGCTCGATCGAGGGAGGATGGCAGGGTGCCCGAGGGTGACACCGTCTGGAACACCGCGCGTGTGCTGCACCGTGCCCTGGCCGGCGCGCAGCTCACCGGCAGTGACTTCCGGGTGCCGCGACTGGCCACCACCGACCTCACCGGCTGGACCGTCCGCGAATCGGCAAGCCGGGGCAAGCACCTGCTGCTCCGGCTCGCCGCCCTCGACGGGACGCACTGGACACTCCACTCACACCTGCGGATGGACGGCGCGTGGCGGGCGTACGCGCCGGGGGAACGCTGGAGCGGCCGCCCCGCGCACCTGATCCGGGTGGTGCTGCGCAGCCCCGGCGCGGTCGCGGTCGGCTACCACCTGCACGACCTGGCGCTGGTGCCGACGGCGGAGGAGGACGAGCTGGTCGGTCACCTCGGCCCCGACCTGCTCGGCCCGGACTGGGACGCGGCAGAGGCGGTCCGCCGGCTCGCCGCCCGACCCACCGAGACGATCGGCGAGGCGCTGCTCGACCAGCGCAACCTTGCCGGGGTGGGCAACCTCTACAAGTGCGAGGTGCTGTTCCTGCGGGGCGTGTCACCGTGGACGCCGGTCGGCGCGGTGCCGGACCTGCCCGCCACCGTGGCTCTCGCGCAACGCCTGCTTGCCGCGAACCGGGGCCGCTGGACGCAGAGCACCACCGGCTCGCTGCACAGGGGGCAGACCAGTTACGTGTACGGCCGCCGTGCGCAGCCCTGCCGCCGCTGCGGCACCGCCATTCGCAAGGAGGAGTTGGGCGAGCGGGTGACCTACTGGTGTCCGGTCTGCCAACCGGGGCACACGCCGCCGGTTGACGAGCCTCGTTGATCGAGGTCATCACAGATACGGACGATTGGGTAATTCCTATCTGGCCGTTGGCGTCGCATGCTGCGATTGAATGCTCACCGATCGTCAGCAGAGTGCCGAGGTCCGCCACGTCGGAGTGGCGTGTCTCGTGCCCCGACCCCGGGGAGAGCCATGGCGATGTTTCGCAGACTCCGCTCCACGTTCTTCGACCGGCCCACACACGTGGGCGACGGCGCCGTCAACGGCCGGGTGGCACCTGTGCCGGCGGCCCGCGCCCCCGAGGAGGCGGCCCCGGCTGCGAGCCTGGACCCGGCCGCCGCGCCCCGATGCTTCGGCCCGGTGCCCAACTTCGCGTACAGTCCCCGCCCGACGCGCGACCCGGACGGTCAACTGACGCCGGGTACCGGCCTGCGGAAGTTCGTCGACGCGCTGCCCACCCCGGGCGAGCTGGGTCGCACCGACCTCGGCTCGTACCTGCCGGTCGCGGTGCCCGACACGATCAGCTACCCGGGCTGCGACTACTACGAGATCGGCCTTCAGGAGTACGCCCAGCGGCTGCACCGGGACCTGCCGGCCACCCGGCTGCGCGGCTACCGGCAGCTCAACCTGGGCACCGACGTGTCCGGCCACAACACCGTTGTGCCTCCGGAGCGGCCCTGGCACCTCGGCCCGATGATCCGTGCCCGGCGTGGGCGGCCGGTGCGGGTGAAGTTCATCAACCAGTTGCCCACCGGCCGGGCCGGCGAGTTGTTCCTGCCTGTCGACGAGACAGTCGAGGGCGCCGGCATCGGCCCGCTTGACGGCCCAGCCCCCTACCCGCAGAACCGGGCGGTGCTGCACCTGGCCGGGGCGCAGACCGGCTGGACCAGCGCCGGCAACCCCGAGCAGTGGATCACCCCGGCCGGGGAGATCACCCCGTACCCGACAGGGACCAACCTGACGCACGTGCCGGACATGCCGCCGCCCGGCGTGGGTGCCACCACGCTCTACTACCCGAACGAGCAGAGCGGCCGGCTGCTGTGGTTCCACGACAACACACTCGGCCTGGCCCGGCTCACCGTCTACGGCGGACAACTCGCCCTCTACCTGCTCACCGACCCGGCCGAGGACCAGCTCGTCGCGGACCGGATGCTGCCTGCCGACCAACTGCCACTGGTGATCGAGGACAAGACGTTCGTGCCCGACGACACCCAGTTGGCCGCCGAGGACCCGACCTGGGACCGGGAACGCTGGGGCGCCCGGGGCAGCCTCTGGCACCCCCACGTCTACCAGCCCCGGCAGAACCCGTACCGCTCCGGCGGACGCAACCCCACGGGCCGGTGGGACTACGGCCCCTGGTCGCGCAACCCGGCACCGGACGGCAGCCGCTCCGACGGCTGGCCCACAGCGGACGGCTGGCCCGTCAAAGGCGGGTCCGCCGGCGGTCCACCGCTGGCCGGGCCGGGCCCGGTGCCGAACCCGCACCACGACCCGGTGGGAGCACCAACCGAACCTCCGCTGCGCCCCGGGGTGCCGCACCCGTCAGCGGTGCCCGAGGCGTACGGCGACACGCCCCTTGTCAACGGCGTCGCCTACCCGTACCTGGAGGTGCGTCCCCGCACGTACCGGTTCCGGATCCTCAACGCGTGCCTGGACCGCAGCCTCAACCTCCAGCTCTACCGGGCCTGCTCGGACGCGCCGATGTGGACCGAGGACGGGAGCCTCGCCGACGGGGACGCCGGGGAGGTGCCGATGGTGCCCGCCGTGCGGGCGGCGGGCCAGCCGGCCGGATGGCCTACCGACGCGCGCGACGGCGGTGTTCCGGACCCGCGTGCGGCCGGGCCGTCGTTCATCCAGATCGGCAACGAGGCCGGGCTGCTGCCCGCCCCTGTGGTGCTGCCGAACCGGCCGATCAGCTACCGCTACGACCGGCTCGACCCGACGGTGCTCAACGTCGACGGGCACACGCTGCTGCTCGCCCCCGGTGAGCGCGCCGACGTGCTCGTCGACTTCTCGGCCGTACCGTCGGACAGCACGCTGATCCTCTACAACGACGCCCCGGCGCCACTGCCCGGCTTCGACAGGCGCTACGACCAGCACACCGACGCGCCGGACCGGACCGCCGAGGGCGGCCCGCCACCCACCGAGCCCGGGTACGGCCCGAACACCCGGACCCTGCTCCAGTTCCGGGTGACCGGAGCACCGGCGGAGCCGTACGACCTGGACCGGCTGCGCGAGCGCCTGCCCGTGGCGTACGCGGCCAGCCAGCGCCCGCCGATCGTGCCGCAGCCGGCGTACGATCCGGCGTTCGGCACCCGGACGGCGGCGGAGACGACGGTGCCGGTGCACGCCACAACTGTGACGTTCACTCCCACCGGCGGTTCCGGCCCGGTGACCCTGCCGATCGAGGTCAAGGCCGCACAGCAGGTCTTCGAGCCGGGGCACGGCAGGCTGACCGGTCGGCTCGGCGTCGGCCACCCGCAGGCCGGGCCGCTCACGTCGGCGACGCTGCCGCTCGGCGCCACCGACCCGGTCACCGAGGTGCTGTTCGCCGCCGACCCGGCCGTACCGGTCGGAGCGCCCACCGACGGGACGCAGGTCTGGCGGATCAGCGGAAACGTCCGGCAGAGCGAGGCGCTGCGGTTCGGCGGCTGCGACGTGCAGGTGGTCAACCGGGCCGGCTGGGACGGCACTCTGCGTCCACCACACGGCGCGGAGCTGGGTTGGAAGGAGATCGTCCGGGTGCATCCCCGGGAGGACGTGGTGGTGGCGTTGCGCCCTGTCGCGCCGGCCCTGCCGTTCAAGCTTGGCGACAGCGTGCGGCTGCTGGACCCGGGTCGGCCCGCCGGCGCGCGTACCGGGTCGACTCCGGTCAGCCCGGCCGACGGGCGACCCGCAGTGGTGGTCAACCAACTTGTCAACATGGGTTGGGAGTACCGCTGGCACAGTCAGCTCGCCGGCCACCGTGACCTCGGCATGACCCGGCCGTTGGTGCTGCGGGTGACGCCGAGGGCGCCCACCGGCCTGACTGCCACACCGGTGCCCGGCTCGGCCACCGCGTTGCCGGCGATCGCGCTGGCCTGGACGGGCAACGGTGGACGCCCGCCCGCGACAAGCCATCTGCTGCAACGGGCCACCGACGTGACGTTCACCGGCGAGGTCACCACGATCACCGTCGCGGCGGCCGCCACCCGGTACACCGACGCGACTGTCACTCCCGGGGTCACCTACCACTACCGGATCCGGGCGGAGAACGAGGTCAGCTACTCGTCCTGGTCGAACAGCGTGCCCGCCTCGGTGCAGTTGACAGCGCCGAACGGTCTGCTCGCGGCGATCCCGCCGGCCGCCCCGCTGCGGGTGGCGCTGCGCTGGACGAACCGGTCGTTCGCCACGGGCATCGACGTGCAGCGCGCCACCAACCCGACCTTCACCAGCGGGCCGGGCACCACGGCGATCGGGGTCGGCGACAACCACCTGGACGCCACCATCGCCCCGGACACCACGTACTACTACCGGGTCCGGACCACGTACCTGGGCGCAGCCTCGGCCTGGTCGACGATGGCGACGGTGAGCACCCCGCCCGCGCCGGCCACCCCGGTCGGGTTGACGGTCACCGCCAGCGCGCCGGGGCCGGACACCGCCACTGTGACCCTGGGCTGGGCGGCGAACACGCCCGCCGGCCCGGGTGCGGGGTTCATCGTCCAACGGGCGCTGGACCCGGCGTTCGGCAGGGAGGTGGCCACCTTCACGGTGACAGGTCGCGGCTTCACAAACACCGGGCTGGCCCGGGGCACGACGTACCACTACCGGATCCGGTCGTTCAACGTCGTCGGCAGCTCGCCGTACACCGGGCCGATCCCGGTCACCACCCCACCGTGACGGCCGGGTGGGCTCGGCTCAGCGGGTGGGCGCGCGCAGCGGACGGTCGACGGCGCGCAACTCGGCCAGGGCCGAGGCCACGCCGTGCAGCAGGTCGGTGGCCTCGGTGAGCCTGTCGGCGGCCGGATGGGTGGGCTCCGGTCGGGCGTCCTCGGCGAGGTAGCCGGCGGCGGCGACCACGAGCCGCTCGTAGGCCGCCACGCCGCTCTCCAGCTGGGCGGTAAGCGTGCGGTGCGCCTCGGTGAGCGACGCGCGGGCGTCGGTCGGGGCGAGGCGCAGCGCGCGTTCGACGCTCGCCGCCCGCTCGGCGAGTTCGCGTAGCGACCGGTCCGCGTCGGCGGCCTCCAGCACGGCGGGTTCGGCCAGCCCGGTGAGCCGCGGCGCCATCCCGGCGAGGGTCAGCGAGGCCCTGTCGAGTCGTGACCAGTGCTGCCCGGCGGTGGTGCCGCGCAGGGCGACCCGGTTGCGGACCCGCCGGGCCTCGGCCAGCAGGCCCGAGCCGACCGGCAGTCGCTCGACGGCGGCCACCAGCCGGGCACGGGACCGGGCCGCGGCCTCGGCCGGGTTCAGGGCAGGGGGCGCGGGCTGGGCGGCGAGCGCACGCAGGTCGAGCCAACGCCAGGCGGCCAGCGCCACCGCACTGCCCGCGGCGCCGGCCCAGGCCGCGTCCGGCAGACCGAGGCCGGCGTACGGCGTCAGCACCGCTGCCGCGCCGCCGAGCCCACCGGCGAATACGCTCCACCGTCGGGCCGATCGGCGCAGCCGACTCAGCCGACGGAAGTACCGCGTCCGCTCGTCTGCCACCGTGACCTCCTCGGGCCGGTCGTTCAACCGGCGGCGGTCGGGTCGCCGGTGCCCCGCTCGCGGGCCATGCTGGCGCGCAGCTCGTCCAGCCGGGCGGCGGCGGCCGGGTCACCGGCCGGGGTCGCCGAACCTGCCGCTTCGCCCTGCGACACGGCCGGGCGCTGCGCGGAGCCACCGAGCTGCTCCCCCGCCATGCTGGAGCGGATCTGCTCCAGCCGGGCCGAGCCCGCCGAGTCGATTGTCGCCTTCTGGATCTCCAACATCCGGCCTTCGACCGAATTGCCGGCCAGCTCCGCGCGGCCCATGGCGTTGGCGTACCGCCGCTCGATGCGGTCGCGCACCTCGTCCAGGGACGGGGTGTTGCCCGGTGCGGCCAGCGACGACATCGACTCCAGCGAGTGGGCGACCGTCTCCTGCATCTTGGCCTGCTCCAGCTGGCTGAGCAGCTTGGTGCGCTCGGCGAGCTTCTGCTGCAGGATCATCGAGTTGTTCTCGACCGCACGGCGGGCCTGCGCTGCCGCGCCGAGGGCCTGGTCGTGCAGGGTCTTCAGGTCTTCGGTGGCCTGCTCGGCGGAGACCAGCTGGCTGGCGAGCGTCTGTGCGGACTGCTCGAACCGCGACGCCTCGGCCTCGTCGCCCTTGGCGCGGGCCTGGTCGGCAAGCACGAGGGCCTGCCGGGCGTTGCCCTGCAGCCGCTCGACCTCGGACATCTGCCGGGACAGCTTCATCTCCAGCTGGCGCTGGTTGCCGATCACGGCGGCAGCCTGCTGAACCAGTGCCTGGTGCTGCCGCTGGGCATCCTCGATGGCCTGCTGGATCTGCACCTTGGGATCGGCGTGCTCGTCGATCTTGGCGCCGAAGAGCGCCATCAGGTAGTTCCAACCCTTGACGAACGGGTTCGCCATCTCCGCGGTATCCCCTCAGTAGCGTCGTTCCGCCACGGTCAGGTCGGATGGACCGACCGACCGCGACCCGGCCGATCTCCATCGTCCCAGTCGGACGCCGACGTGGCATCCGTACCGGACGGTCGACGGGCACCGGCGGCTCCTGCCGGCCACCCTACGCGGCCCGCGCCACCTCGCCCATGGTCAACCGGACTGATGACTCAGGCGGCGCAGACCACATCGCGGTCGCGCTCGGTGGGACGCACCCGCGTGCTGCGCAGTGTGGCCCGCAGCGGCGAGTCCTGCCGTACCGAAACGGCGACCTTGCCATCGGAGCTGACCTGGCGCACGGCCCGGTTGGACCTCTTGCCGACGGCGGCCCCCGCGCCCACGGGCGTGGCATCGGCCGGCTCGTTGGCCATTCCGACGAGCACCTCGGGCATCTGTTCGGCGAGCGCCACGGTGTCGCTCACCTCACGCAGCAGCTCGGACAGGCGGGCACCGAGGGCGTCACAGATGGCGGCGAGCAGCTCGCTGGACGGCTCCTTGTGCCCGCGTTCGATCTCGGAGAGGTAACCAAGGCTGACGTTGGCGGCGGTGGACACCTCGCGCAATGTGCGCTGCTGCCCCTGCCGGCGCGCCCGCAGTGCGTCACCGATGACTCGGCGCAGTAGGACCATCGCACCTCCCCCTGAGGGATACCTCTCGCCCGGCGCTGGGCAGCCGGTCGCGGCGGACCGCACCGGCCCCGAGCGTCGGAGCCTTCCCGCAACCGTACCCGGTGCGGGGCCCGGCGACATCCCACCCCGCCTGTCGGTTCGGACGGATCGACTCATCGGCGCGCCGCGTCAGCGGCTTCCAGCCCGTCCCGAGCGGCCCCGCCGGCGGCGTGGATCCGCTCGGCGAGTAGCCGCAGCGCCGCCACCACGGCGGCCGAGCGGACGTGGTCGCGCCCGCCGTCCAGGTCGAGTTCGCGGACCTCGCCGCCGTTCGGCCCGGCGACAGCCACGTAGACCAGGCCGACGGGCTTGCCGTCCTGCGGCTCCGGGCCGGCCACCCCGGTCGTGGCGATACCCCAGTCCGCGCCGCAGCGCCGCCGGCCGCCCTCCGCGAGCGCGGCAGCCACGTCCGGGTCGACCGGGCCGCGCTCGGCCAGCAGATCGTCGGGTACGCCGGCCAGCGTGGCCTTCAGCTCGGTGGCGTAGACCACGAGCCCGCCCTGGTAGACCCCGCTGACCCCGGCGATCTCCACGATCGAGGCGGCGAGCAGGCCACCGGTGAGCGACTCGACGGTGGCGAGGGTCTCGTGCCGCTGCGCCAGACTGTGGACGACACCTGCCGCGGGACTACCCGCCGACTCTTCAGAATCCCGCGCCATGAACTCCGTCCTTCCCTACCAGCCCCAGCCCAACCCTCTGCGACGGCCGCGTCGACCATGAAGGTGTCGCCCGGCCACGCCGAGGTTCCATGATCGACGACGCAGGTCGGTGTCAGCGGCGGAGGCGGAGGGCCTGGGCTATGTAGTCGAAGCCTGTCGCCACCGTCACCACTACCGCTCCGGCCATGATCCAGGGACCGACGTCGGCCAGGCCTGCGGGCATCGGCCAGAGGTACCAGGCGATGGCCAGGGTCTGCAGCGCGGTCTTGAGCTTGCCGCCCCGGCTGGCCGCGATCACGCCGTGCCGGATCACCCAGAACCGCAGCCCTGTGATGCCCACCTCACGGGCGAGGATCAGCGCGGTCACCCACCAGGGCAGCCTGTCGTACCAGGAGAGCAGCACCAGGGCCGCGCCGGTGAGCGCCTTGTCGGCGATCGGGTCGGCCACCTTGCCGACCGAGGTCACCAGCCCGAACCGGCGGGCGATCCAGCCGTCCACCAGGTCGGTCGCCGAGGCCACCGCGAAGATCAGGCACGCCGCCATCTGCCAGCCGGCGTGCGTCATCCCGGACATGATCACCGACGCGGCGAAGACCGGCACCAGCACCAGCCGCAGCGCGGTCAGGGCGTTCGCGGCGTTGAGCACGGGCACCTGCGGCACCACCCGGGGCGGCGTCGACTCCGTCACCCCGGTCACCGCCTCGCCCCGCTCGGGTCGCCGTGGCGTTCCCGGTATCGCGCCACCTGGCTCCCCCGCTCCGCTCGGCCCCGCCGTCACCGTGCCGCGCCGGGCGCCGCCGAGATCATCTCATCCGGCACCGCGAGCAGATCCACCCCTTCGGTGCCGGTCACCGTGGCACGGACCAGGTCACCCGGGCGCAACGCGGCCAGGTCGACCCCTCCGTCGGCCGGGGCGACGAGCGTGGTGGAGCCGTCCACCTCCGGGGCCTGGTGCGCCGCCCGACCCTCCACCACACCGTCGACGATCGAGTCGACGAGCACCTCGACGGTCGAGCCGAGGCGATCCTCGGCCCGCTGCGAGCAGAGCTCGTCGGCAAGCGCGCTGAGCCTGTCGTACCGCCGCTTGATGGTCGCCGCGGACACCTTGCCGGGCAGCCCGGCGGCCTCGGTGCCGTCCTCGTCGCTGTAGTCGAACATGCCGATCGCGTCCAGCCGGGCCTCGGTCAGGAAGCGGACCAGCTCGTCGACGTCGGCGCGCGTCTCGCCGGGGAAGCCGACGATGAAGTTGCTCCGCGCACCCGCCTCCGGGGCCAACGCGCGGGCGCCGGCCAGCAGCTCCAGGAAACGGTCAGTGGAGCCGAAGCGGCGCATCCGGCGCAGCACCGGCTCGCTGGAGTGCTGGAACGACAGGTCGAAGTACGGGGCCACGCCCGGCGTACCCGCGATCGCCTCGACCAGGCCGGGCCGGGTCTCGGCCGGCTGGAGGTAGCTCACCCGCACCCGCACGATGCCGGACACCGCGGCGAGCTGCGGCAGCAGCTTCTCCAGTGCCCGGGGGTCGCCCAGGTCCTTGCCGTACGACGTCGAGTTCTCGCTTACCAGCACCAACTCCCGTACACCGGTCTTGGCAAGCCACTCCGCCTCGGCGAGCAGCTCGTCGGGCGTCCGTGAGACGAACGCCCCACGGAACGCGGGGATGGCGCAGAACGCGCAGCGGCGGTCGCAGCCGCTGGCGAGCTTCAGCGAGGCCACCGGGCCGGTGTCCAGTCGACGGCGCAGCACCTGACGCAGGTGCGCCGGGGTGTGCTCGTCGGTGTCGACGGCCGTACGGGCCACGGTGCCGTGCCCGGGCAGCGACACGGCGGAGTCGCGTCGCTTGACCGGGGTCAGCGGCAGCAGCTCGCGGCGGTCCCGGGGAGTGTGCGAGGTGACCTGCTCGCCGGCGACGACGGCGTTCAGCCGCGCGCCGATCTCCGGGTAGTCGTCGAAGCTCAGCACCGCCTGCGCCTCGGGGAGGCTGTCGGCCAACTCCTTGCCGTACCGCTCGGCCATGCAGCCGGCGGCCACCACCTTGGCGCCCGTGCCGGCGGCGGCCAGCAGGGTCTGGATCGAGTCCTGCTTGGCCTTCTCCACGAAGCCGCAGGTGTTGACGACCACCACGTCAGCGCCCTCGCCGTCGGTGGTGACCTGCCAGCCGTCGGCGTGCAGCCGGGCGGCCAGCTCCTCCGAGTCGACCTCGTTGCGGGCACAGCCCAGGGTGAGCAGGGCTACACGGCGGCCCTCGGCAGCGGAAGGGGAGGTGGCAGACACCATCCGAGGGTACCGGGCCGACCGGGGAAGCCCACGCACGCGGGCCGACCGCCCGTCCGGCGCGGTGCGGTCGCTGCCGGCGCCCACGACCCCGTCAGCGGGTGGCAACCGGGACCCGGGTCAGCGCGTCGAGCAGGAAGACCTCGGTGCCGGCCAACCCTGTGGAGCAGAAGACGGAGACCTGGTCCGCCGAGGTCCGGCCGGCTACCGCGCCGGCAACGATCCCGCCCAGGTCGCGCAACCGCCGGGTGTACGGGGGTTCGGCGGCGAGCATCGGCGGCCGGTAGTCGGCCGCCTGGGCCGGCGAGTCGGTGACCAGCAGCTCGGCGACGTCCAGCAGGTCGGTGCCGAACTCGCTGCGGTCGCGCTGCTTGAAGCCGACAGCGTTGACGTGTGTGCCGGGGCTCAGGTCGGCGGCGCGCAGTACCGGGGTCACGCTCGTGGTGGCGAGCACCACAACGTCGCGCCCACGCACCGCCGCGCCAGGGTCGGCGACCGGGCGGGCCGGCACGCCCAGTTCGGCGCGGACCCGGGCGGCGAAGGCGTCCCGCCGGGCCGCCGAGCGGCTGTGCACCACCACCTCGCGCAGCGGGCGTACGGCGGCGGTCGCCCACACCTGGGTCCACGCCTGCCGGCCGGAGCCGATCACGCCAACTGTCGCCGCGTCCGGTCGGGCCAGGGCGTCGACGGCGACACCACCCAACCCACCGGTACGTCGGGATCCCAGCTCCTCGCCGACCGCCACGGCCCGGACGGCGCCGGTGTGGGCGTCGTGCAGCACCACCAACTGCTCGCCCTCCGGGTGTCCGAAGGTGTCGTACGAGCGGAAGCCGTACCACTCGTCGACCAGGTGCCCCGCGGTGAACATCAGCCGCCCTCCACCGAGCGGGGCGGCGGCCCGTGGTGGGGCGACCAGCCGTCCCTCGTACGCGGCCACCAGGGCGGCGCGCATGGCGTCGACGGTGGTGCTGGCGTCCAGCGCGGCGGCGACCTCGGAGTCGGCGTACAGCAGGGTCATGGTCGCCATCGTGCAAGTTGAAGTGAGGTACAGGTCAACCGGCCGTGGCGGGAGTCACCGACCGGCCGTCGGGGCCGGTGCTAGCGTCGGTGTCGGTGACCCCGGGACGCCCGTGGGTCGCTCCGGACGAGTGGTGGGCGTACCCGGTCAGGCCAAGACGCCCCGCGTGACGCACATCCGACTCGTCCGGGCGCGACAGCCCGGCCCCCTCCGTGAGGTGAACGATGGCCTGGCTGGTGCTGGTGATCTCGGGACTGCTGGAAACCGCCTGGGCGATCGCCCTGGACCGAAGCGCCGGGTTCAGCCGGCTCGTCCCGTCAGTGGTGTTCGTGGTGACCCTCGTGCTGAGCATGGGTGGGCTGTCGTACGCGCTGCGGGAGATCCCGGTCGGCACCGGATACGCGGTCTGGGTCGGCATCGGCGCGGTGGGCACCGCTCTGGTCGGGATGCTGGCGCTCGGCGAGTCGGCGAGCCTGCCCCGGCTTCTCTGCCTCCTGCTTGTGGTGTCGGGCGTGGTCGGCCTGAAGTTCTTCCACTGAACTGCCGTCCGAAACATGCGTGATCGACACCCGAAGCGGGTAGTGCTCGATCTGTCCCAACAGGCTCTCAACTGGAGCACAGCAAGCTCTCAACCGGAGGCAGACATGGCCGACATGCCCAGCACCGCCCGCCCGCGCAGCAACGCCGCCCGGATCCTCACCATCGTGGGCTTCGTCTTCGCGGTTCTCGCACTGCTGCTCAATCCGATCATCTTCGGCGTGCTCGGTGTGATCGCGGGCGTCGTCGGTGCTGTGCTCGGCGACAAGCCGCTGGGCTGGTACGCCGCTGTGGCGAGCGTCGTCGCCGCGGTGATCAGCCTGGTGATCATCGGCGCGCTGATCAACAACTGAGCTCAGGTCTTTCGCGGGCCCGCCGACCAGCGGCGGGCCCGTCTTGTTTTTCCCGGCCGGGCGTGCACGTCGTCCGGCCGGCGTGCCCGGATCAGTCCACGTCGCCACGCAGGCCGGACAGGACCTCCTCCAGCTCGTCCGGCTTGACGAGCACGTCGCGCGCCTTCGAGCCCTCGGACGGCCCGACAACGCCCCGGGTCTCCATCAGGTCCATCAGGCGACCCGCCTTCGCAAAGCCCACCCGCAGCTTGCGCTGAAGCATCGACGTCGAGCCGAACTGTGAGGTGACCACCAGCTCCACCGCCTGCACCAGCAGGTCGAGGTCGTCGCCGATGTCCTCGTCGATCTTCTTCTTGTTCTCCTGGGCGGGGGCCAGCACGTCCGGGCGGAACTCGGGCTCGCGCTGGTCCTTGCAGAACTTCACCACGTCGGCGATCTCGCCCTCGGTGACCCAGGCCCCCTGGATCCGTACCGGCTTCGACGCGCCCATCGGCAGGAAGAGCCCATCGCCCCGGCCGAGCAGCTTCTCCGCGCCCGGCTGGTCCAGGATGACCCGCGAGTCCGCGAGCGACGAGGTCGCGAACGCCAGCCGGGACGGCACGTTGGCCTTGATCAGACCGGTCACCACGTCGACCGAGGGCCGCTGCGTGGCGAGCACCAGGTGGATGCCGGCGGCCCGGGCCAACTGGGTGATCCGGACGACCGAGTCCTCCACGTCGCGCGGCGCGACCATCATGAGGTCCGCCAACTCGTCCACGATCACCAGCAGGTACGGGTACGGGCGCATCTCCCGTTCGCTGCCCGGCGGGGCCTTGATCTCGCCGTTGCGGACCTTACGGTTGAAGTCGTCGATGTGCCGGACCCCGTTGGCCGCGAGGTCGTCGTAGCGCATGTCCATCTCACGGACGACCCAGTCCAGCGAGTCCGCAGCCTTCTTGGCGTTCGTCACGATCGGGGTGACCAGGTGCGGGATGCCCTCGTAGCCGGTCATCTCGACACGCTTCGGGTCGATCAGCAGCAGCCGCACCTCGTCCGGCGTGGCCCGGGTGAGGATGGACACCAGCAGCGAGTTGAGGCATGACGACTTGCCGGCGCCGGTGGCACCAGCGATGAGGATGTGCGGCATCTTGGCGAGGTTGGCCACCACGTAGCCGCCCTCGATGTCCTTGCCGAGCGCCACCACCATCGGATGGTGGTCACTGGTCGCCGCCCGTGAGCGCAGCACATCGCCGAGCGCGACGTTCTCCGGGTCGGTGTTCGGGATCTCCACACCGACCGCGCTCTTGCCCGGGATCGGGCTGAGGATCCGTACGTCCGGCGACTTCACCGCGTACGCGATGTTGCGGGACAGTTGGGTGATCCGCTCGACCTTGACCCCGTGCCCCAACTCCACCTCGTAGCGGGTGACAGTCGGCCCCCGGGTGAAGCCGGTGACAGCGGCGTCCACGTCGAACTGGTCGAACACGCCGGTCAGCGCGGCGATCACCTCGTCGTTGGCCTTGCTGCGGGTCTTCGCGGCGGCGCCGGCGCTGAGCATGTTCGCCGGCGGCAGTGTGTAGTCGCCGGCCATGCCGGTCAGCGCGAGCTGCTCGGCCCGGGTCGGCGGGGGCGAGTGCTCCGGCGGCTCGGCCGGCTTGCGGCTGGCAGGCACCTTCGCCGGTGCCTTGCGCGGCAGCACCACCGTCTCCTGGAGGTCGACACCCTCCATGTCGTCGAAGTCGTCCGGGTCCAGCGGCGGCGGCATCCGCTTCGCGGGCCGCTTGCGAGCCGGCCGGACGGCTGGCTCGTCGGTCTCCTCACCGACGACCACGTCCGACGGGGTGACCAGGCCACCGGCGAGCAGACCCAACCGCTCGGGAATCTTGTTGATCGGTGTCGCGGTCACCACGAGCAGGCCGAAGAGCAGCAGCAGGACCAGCAGCGGCACCGCCACCCAGGCGGTGACAGCGCGTTCCAGCAGACCACCGACGCCCGCCCCGACCAGGCCACCGGCGAAGTCGCGCTGCTGCGGGTCGCTCGGGTCCTGGCCGATCTGGAGCAGCGCGGCGGTCGACACCAGCAGCGAGCCCCAGCCGATGAGGCCACGACCCCGGTGCTCCGGGTCGGCCGGCTGACGCATGAGCCGCCACGCGCCGATCATCAGCAGCACCGGCACCACCACGGAGATCGCACCCAGGAACAGTCGGATCGTGTCGGCCAGGCGCGTCCCCACCGGGCCGGCCCCCGACAGCCAGAGCGCCACGGCAGTGAGCAGAGCCAGCCCGAACAGCAGCAGCCCCGCGCCGTCGCGGCGGTGCTCCGGATCGAGGTCGCGGGCGGAGGCGGCCTGCCGGCCAGCGGCCCGCACCGCCCACCCCATCCCGTGGGCAAGCCCCATCCACAGTGCACCGACAGCACGACCCACGTAGACAGCCGGGCCCGGCCGGGCGGCCACAGTGCGCCGCCGGACGGGCGCCCGGGTCTTCTTCGCCGGTTGACGGGCACGACTGTTGGTGCCACCGCGCGGCGACGCGCCGCGTCGGCGACTCGCCTGAGGGGTACGGCCCGCCATAGAGTCACGGTAACGGTGGGGCCGGGCAGAACGCCGCTTTTACGGGTCGTGTCCGCGCGTCGCAACACGAACCCCGCCGCCGGTCGTGATATCCGCCTCAGAAGGGATGCCCGATGGCGTCGCCGGGAATCGAGGACGATCCGTTGGCCGGGCACCCCGGCGCGCTGCGCCCGCTGACCGGCGAACTGGTCGCCGCTGTGCTCGCCGCGCGGGGTCTGTCGGTCGGCGCAACCGTCAACGGCGATCTGGTGGGCCGCTTCGACGACAATCTCATCTGGTTTCTGCGCCTCGGCGCCGACGGCGAGCTGTTACAGGTCCGCACCATGGTCACGCCCACCTTCGACATCGAGCGGGTGCCTTCCCTGCATGCCTTCTGCAACTCGTGGAACCACGACCGGCTCTGGCCCAAGGCGTTCGTGCACGTCGACGACGACGGACGGGCCCAGGTCTACGGCGAGGTCGTCACCGACCTGGAGCGTGGGGTGACGCCGCACCAACTCGACCAACTGCTGAACTGCGGCATCACGGCCGGGTGCCAGCTCGCCGTGGCGGTCGGCCGACTGCCCGGCGCGGTGTCGGCATGACCGGCCGGGACGAGGCCACCGGCAGCCGTACCGACCCGCCCGGCGTGCCGTACGCCGGTGACCGGCTCGCACCCCGCCGGGTCGCGGCGCTGGTGGCAGCACTCGTCGACGCCCGGGACCTGCCTGACGGGCCGGTCCGGCTGGCCGCCCTGGAACGGGTCGCCGAGCAGGCCGACGCCGCGGGCGACGTCCGGTCCGCCGTGGACGCCCGGATCGCGCTGATCGAGGCGTACCTGCTGCACGGCGAGCGGTGGCGGCTTGTCGAGCCGGTACGGCGCTGCCTGGCCACCACCGACCACCACCCGGGGCTGCTCACCTCCGCAGAGGTGGCGCTGCTGCTGCGCTACCAGCGGTACGCGGTGGAGGCGGTGCTCGGCACCCCCCGGGTCGGGCTGGACCAGACCCGCGCCCTGCTCGATGATCTGGCGCGGCGGGTGCGAGCGGACGGCCCCGACGCACCTACCGTCGCCGAGCTTCGCTGCCGGGTCGCCGACCACCTCGGCGACGAGCCCACCGCCCGCCACTTCTACACGGGGTGGGCCGATACGCGCCCCGGCCCGTCCGGCGGTTGCGCGGGCTGCGCTCCGGCACGCCGCGCTGAGCTGCTCGCCGGCTGGGGCGAGTGGCACGCCGCGCTGGACGAGCTGCGCCAGCCTCCCACCGACCCCGACGGCTGCACCGACCAGCCCGAACGGTCGCTTGTCGCCAGGCTGCTGCCCGAACTGCGCACCGGTGACCCGAGCACTGCCGCGGCGGCACACGTGCGGGCGTACCGGAGGCACCGGCGGGAACCCGCCGCGTTCCCGCACCTCGCCACGCACCTGAGGTTCTGCGCGCTCGGCGGCCACCTCGAACGCGGTCTGGCCATCCTGGCCGAGCAACTGCCTCGGCTGGACCAACCCACCGACGACCACGCGGCGATGGAGTTCGCCGCCGCGGGGGCGCTGGTCTGTGCTGCGGCCACCGACGCCGGCCTCGGTGGCCGAACGGTCCACCGCCCGGCGTACGGCGAGCGTCCGGCCGCCGACCTCGACGTCGCCGCCCTCGGCGCGCTGCTGCTCGGCATGGCAAGCGAACTGGCGGGAAGCTTCGACGCCCGCAACGGCACCGGTCACCACTCCGGACGGATGGCCGCCTGGCTCGCCGAGCGGCCTCTCGCGGCACCGGTCCCGCTCCCCCTCGACGACGAGCGCTTCGACGAGCCCGACACCGGCGTCGATCAGGCCGGTGTCGGGCTGGTCGACCAGGAGCTGGTGCCGCTCACCGTCGACCTGATCACCTCGATCCTGGACCAGCGCGGCGATCAGTACCTGGTGGACGACGGCGGCACGGTGGTCGGCCGGTGGGGTGACGCCGAGATCCAGTTCCGCCGTGCCGGCGAGCGCCGCGAGGTGCTGCACGCCCGGGCGATGGCCACGCGCCGGCTGCCGGCGGAGCGCCGCGCCGAGGCGTACGCCTTCTGCAACGCCTGGAACCACGACCGGCTGCTGCCCAAGGCGTACGCGCACGACCTCGGCTCGGAAATCGTGCTGGCCGGGGACGTGGCCACCGACCTGACCCACGGGGTGGCCCCGGCTCAGCTCAGGGTCCTCGTGGACGCCGCGATCGCCACAGGCGTGGCGTACGCCGGGGCCGTCGCCGCGCTGCCCTGACCAGCGAGCGGCCCAACGGTCGCGCGGCAGGCGGAAAGCGCAGCATCCGACAGTGCGCAACCGGGCCTGGGGGACGGACGTGGTACAGCCGTCACCGACCGCAACCATTGGGAGCCGTCATGAGGCGTCCACTCGTACTCGGCGTTCTCGCCGCCGCGCTCTACCTACCCGTCCTCGCCGCCCCGGCCGTCGCCGGGCCGACACCCGTGCCGACGTCGGCCGCCGCGCCAGACACGACCGCCGCCGCAGAGCCGACGATCACGGCCCGAGGGGACCTCGTCTTCCTCAGCGGCGGCCCTTGGCACCCGTCCTCCGCGCTTGAGGTCGACGTCAGGAACGTGGGCCAGACGGCGGCGAAGGGCTTCTTCGTGCTCCGCCTCCCACCGGATGTCGGCCTGACGAGGGTCGGGGACTGCCGACCCGTCGACGGTGCCGACAAGACCTGGCTCTGCGGCGGCGCCGAGCTGGCACCCGGAGGTGCCCGGACGTACCGGCTGACCGTGACGTCGTCAGCCTCGAAACCGGCCTTCGGGGTGAAGGCGTGGGGTTCGGTCGCCGGCCGGGACGCCGCCGGGGTCACCGATCGGTTCACCGACTTCCGGATCAACTGGCCGGACCGCACGTCAGTGCGGCTGCGGGCGACCGCCTCGCCTGTCGTCGACGGAACGACGACGGTACGGGTCCGGGTCACGAACACCGGCACCTTCGACATCGGCGGTTACTCGTTGAACATCACCACGCCGGCCGGGGTACGGGTGACCGCGCCAGCGTGCTCCGACAGTGGCCGGATGAACGGCGTGGGCTGCGAGATCCTGCGCCTACGGACGATCGCCGACGGCGCGACCGACACCTTCGACGTGCGGCTGGCGGTCACCGAGGGCACCAAGATCGTCAAGCTCTCGCTCGCACCCGCGAACCGCTACACAAACAGGGACACCGCCGTGACGCTCCGCCTGAGCGCCGCCGGTGGATCCGGTGCCGGCGCCACCACACCGCCGCCGGCAAGCCCGACCGCCACACCGACCACGTCCGCCCCGAGCGCGCCGGAACTGGCCCGCACCGGGGCGTCCGGCAGCACGTACGGCCTGGTCGGCGTGGCACTGCTGGCCCTCGGGTGTGGACTTGTGGTGCTCCAACGTCGGCTGTTCCGAGGCTGAGCCGCAACGCGCGCCCGCACAGATCCGGGCCGGTCACCGACGCCACGGGGGCGCCGGTGACCGGCCCGGTCGGGACGTTCTGTCAGACCTCGACGACGGTGGGCACGATCATCGGGCGACGACGGTACTTGTCGTTGACCCACCGCCCCACGGTCCGCCGAACGATCTGCTGGAGCTGGTGCGGGTCGGTGATGCCGTCCGCCGCGGCCCTGTTGAGCGCCTCGGTGACAAGCGGAACCACCGGGTTGAACGCCTCCGGGTCCTCCGAGAAGCCCTTCGCGGACAGCGTCGGGCCGGCGACCACCTTGCCGGTGACCGAGTCGACGACCACTGTCGTGGCGATGAAGCCGCCGTCACCGAGGATCCGGCGTTCGGTGAGCAGCGACTCGCTGACGTCGCCCACGGCGAGACCGTCGACGTAGACGTACCGGCTCTTCACGTGGCCCACCAGGCTGGCGCGGCCCTCGACCAGGTCGACGACGTCGCCGTCCTCGCAGATCACCACCCGGTCCGGGGCGACGCCCGACTCGATGCCGAGGCGGGCGTGCGCGCGCAGGTGCCGCCACTCGCCGTGCACAGGCATCAGGTTGCTCGGACGGACGACGTTGAGCAGGTAGAGCAGCTCACCGGCCGGGGCGTGCCCGGAGACGTGCACCTTGGCCACGTCCTTGTGCACCACCACGGCGCCGGCCCGGGCCAGCCTGTTGATGACCCGGTAGACCGAGGTTTCGTTGCCCGGCACCAGCGACGACGCCAACACGACTGTGTCGCCTGGCGCGATGGTGATGTGCCTGTGGTCGCCGCTTGCCATCCGGCCCAGGGCGCTCATCGGCTCGCCCTGCGAACCTGTGGACATCAGCACGATCTGGTCCGGCGGCAGCGTGGTCGCCTCGTCGATGCTGATGACCAGCCCGGCCGGGATGTTGAGCAGGCCGAGGTCCCGGGCGATGCCCATGTTGCGAACCATGGACCGGCCGATCAGCGCGACCTTGCGGCCGTGCTCCGCGGCGGAGTCGAAGACCTGCTGCACGCGGTGCACGTGCGAGGCGAACGACGCCACGATGATCCGGCCCTTGGCCTTCGCGAAGATCGAGTCGAGTACCGGCCCGATCTCCCGCTCCGGGGTGACGAAGCCGGGGATCTCCGCGTTCGTCGAGTCGGACAGCAGCAGGTCGACGCCCTCGGCGCCGAGCCGCGCGAAGCCCGCCAGGTCGGTGATCCGGCCGTCCAACGGCAGCTGGTCCATCTTGAAGTCGCCGGTGTGCAGCACCAGGCCGGCGGGGGTGCGGATGGCCACGGCGAGCGCGTCCGGGATCGAGTGGTTGACCGCAAAGAACTCACACTCGAACGGGCCGAGCCGCTCCCGGCCGCCCTCCCGCACGGTCAGCGTGTACGGCTGGATGCGCCGCTCGGCCAGCTTCGCCTCGACAAGTGCGAGGGTGAACTGCGAGCCGACCAGCGGGATGTCGGGCTTGTGGGCGAGTAGGTACGGAACCGCGCCGATGTGGTCCTCGTGACCGTGGGTCAGCACGATCGCCTGGACGTCGGCCAGCCGGTCCAGGATCGGCCCGAAGTCCGGCAGGATCAGGTCCACGCCGGGCTGTTCGACGTCGGGGAAGAGCACCCCGCAGTCGACGATCAGCAGTTTGCCGTCGAACTCGAAGACGGTCATGTTCCGACCGATGGCGCCGAGCCCGCCGAGCGGGATGATCCGCAGGCCCCCTTCCGGCAGCGGCGGGGGCAGTTCCGCCTCGATGTGCGCCTCGGTCACGCGTCCACCTCAATCTGCGACGCCAGCACGCGGCGCCCATCGTGTCGTTCGATCATTCGGGCAGCTCCAGGCCCGCTGCCGCGAAGTCCGCGCGCAGCTGGGCGATCTCGTCGTCGGTGGCGTCCACCAGTGGGGGCCGCACCGGGCCGGCCGGCAGACCCAGCGACGCCAGGCCCGCCTTCACCAGAATGGTGCCCTGGGTACGGAAGATGCCGGTGAACAGCGGCAGCAGCCGCCGGTGCAGGGCAAGCGCGGTCGGCATGTCCCCCGCGTCGTACGCCTCGATCATCTGTGCGGTCAGCGCCCCGGTGAAATGCGTCGAGGTGCCGACCACGCCCACGCTGCCGACGGCCAGCGCCGGCAGGGTGAGTGCGTCCTCGCCGCTGTAGAACGCGAGGGCGGTCCGGCTGGTCACCCAGCTGGTGGCGGTCAGGTCGCCCTTGGCGTCCTTGACGGCGACGATCCGGCCGTGCTCGGCGAGCCGGACCAGCGTCTCGGTGTCGATGGGTACGCCGGAGCGGTGCGGGATGTCGTACAGCATCACCGGCAGGCCGGTGGCGTCGGCCACTGCGGTGAAGTGCCGCAGCAGCCCGCTCTGCGGCGGCTTGTTGTAGTACGGCGTGACCACCAGCAGGCCGTGCGCGCCGGCTTTCTCGGCGGCGGCGGCCAGCTCGATGGTGTGCCGGGTGTCGTTGGTGCCGACCCCGGCGACCACTTTGGCGCGGTCGCCGACGGCCTCCACGACGGCCCGGATCAGGCGTTCCTTCTCCGCGTCGGTGGTGGTCGGCGACTCGCCGGTGGTGCCGTTGATGACAAGCGCGTCGTTGCCCTGCTCGTCGACAAGGTGCGTCGCCAGCCGGGCGGCGCCGTCGAGGTCGAGCGAGCCGTCGGGGGTGAACGGGCTCACCATGGCCGTGAGCAACCGCCCGAAGGGGCGGGACACCGCACGGGCGACGGTGTCGGGGTGGTCGTGCGTCATACCTTCCAACCTAGCGGACGACCGACCGGGGCCAGCCGGGGAAGGCCTCAGGACGCCTCGTGCGGGCTGGCCGCGACCTCGGTGCCGTCCGGCAACGTGGAGATCACGAAGTCGGCGAAGACGTTCGGGGCGACCCCCTGCAACTGGCGCAGGCACTCCACGGCCAGCTCGCGGATCTCCACGTCGGCGTGCTCGGTGGCCCGCATCGCGATGAAGTGTCGCCACGCCCGGTAGTTGCCGGTGACCACGATCCGGGTCTCCGTGGCGTTCGGCAGCACCGCGCGGGCCGCCTGCCGGGCCTGCTTGCGGCGCAGCGTCGGGTTCGGCTCGTCGGAAAAGCGCTGCTCCAGGCCCTCCAGCAGCTCGGTGTACGCCCGTACGCTCGCCTCGGCGGCCTCGGTGAAGCGCTTGTGCAGCTCCGGGTCCTCGGCGATCACGGCCGGCTCGACCATTGCCGCGTCCCGCTCGGGGACGTACCGCTGGGAGAGCTGGGAGTACGAGAAGTGCCGGTGCCGGATCAGCTCGTGGGTGAAGGAGCGGGAGACCCCGGTGAAGTAGAACGTGACCGAGCCGTGCTCCAGCACACTCAGGTGCCCGACCTCGAGGATGTGCGCCAGGTAGCCGGCGTTGGTGGCGGTCGCCGGGTTCGGCTTCTTCCACGACTGGTAGCAGGCACGGCCGGCGAACTCGGCGAGCGCCTGGCCACCCTCGGCGTCGGTCGACCACGGGACGTCGTCCGGGGCCGCGAACTGGGTCCACGCGATCAACTTGACCTGGGGCTGCACCATCTCCGGCATGCCTGGGACTGTAATCGTCGGCGGCCCCGCGCCCAACTCGGGCTCGCGGTGCAGAAACCGCCCAGCCGCAGCCCAATCACCGACGCTTCCCGAACCAGCGGGGTCATACGTGTCCAAGATCTCGACAAGGCCGCCGACCCCCGCCGACCCCAGCACCTCCCCGACTCCCTGTAGACCTGCCCCACATCTGGGGCGCACGCTGCGCGGTCCGCAAGCCCACCTGCGTCCCGCCGACCTCCGCCGGCCCCCGCCGACCCCCGCCGGCCCTCCGCCGACCCGGCCGGCCCCGCCGATTCCCGCCGATTCCCGCCGGCCCCTGCCGCCTCCCTTGGCCTGATGGGTTGGCGCGAAACACTCGGTCCGGACGCGATGAGGCGCTGGGTGAGCGCGTCGGCCCACCCCAACCACCATCGGCGTACCACCGCGGTGCTGGCCTCCGCCTGCCTGTAGAGCTGCCCCGGATATGGGGCAGGCGCTGATCGGTGGGCGGTGTGCGCCGGCCCGGTGCAAAGATCTGGCTGCGGCCTGCGCCCCGCACCACCAGGGCGGCGCCCTCATGCCCCACATCTGGGGCAGCTCGACAGGGGCACGGAAAGGTCCTACCTCGCCCCCGGCCGGGGGTCAGGCTCGCCCGGAGGCGGTCAGACGTAGAACGAGGTGAACGGGGCCCAGGGCAGGTTGCGCAGTACCGAGAAGGCGAGCCACGCGGCCAGGAAACCGCCGATGACCTTGGAGCTGATCCGCAGCTCGGGCAGCCGCCAGCCGAACGCCTGGTTGCCCGCCCAGGCGACGAAGAGGTACGCCAGGAACGGCAGCGCGAAGACGAACAGGAAGTGGTGCCGGGCAGCGGCCGGCAGGTCGCCGTGCAGCACGTACCAGAGGGCTCGGGTGCCACCGCAGCCCGGACAGTCCAACCCGGTCGTCAGCTTGAGCAGGCAGGTCGGCGCGGCGTCCGGGTTGGCGTGGGTCGGGTTGCTCAGCAGCGCGTAGCCCATGCCGGCGGCAACGCAGCCGACGGCTGCCAGCGGCACGGCCCAGCGCGGCGAACGCTCGTAGAGCCGCAACACGAACCGGGTGAATCGGTCCGGCTCCGGTGTCGGGTAGCCATAGCCCGGCGGAGGACCCGCCGGCCACCCGGCAGAGCCAGCAGCGACCGGACCGGCCGGAACCGGGCCGCCAGCAGCGCCAGGGCCAGCAGCGCCAGGGCCAGCGGCAACCGGGCCAGCAGCAACCGGGCCAGCAGCGCCAGGGCCAACCGGGCCGGCAGCACCAGGGCCGGCCGCGTCCGGGCCAGCGGCTTCGGGTGACACCGTGTGGACCGCCCCGGGGGCGGGGTTCGGCTGGTCGACCGGTCCGGGAACGCTCGTCACGCGCTCACGGTACACCGGACACGCCGGCCAACGCGGCGGTGAGCGGGCCCGCCAGATCGCCGGCTGCGGGCGGTGCCACCGCGCTCAGCCCCAGCCAGTCGGCGAGCCGGTACAGCTCGGCCGCCAGGGCTACCGAGGTCTCCCCCGGGTCGGCGCCCGGCTCGACCCACGCGGCCGGCACCAGCAGCACCCCCGCCTTACGGTCGGCCTTCAGGTCGACCCGGGCGGTGAACCGGTCGCCCTGCAGGAACGGCAGCACGTAGTAGCCGTGGACCCGCTGCGGCGCCGGCACGTAGATCTCGATGCGGTAGGTGAAGTCGAAGAGCCGCTCGGTGCGGGCCCGCTCCCAGACCAGGGGATCGAAGGGGCTGACAAGCGTGTTGCCCCGAACCCAGCGAGGCAGTCGGGCCGACGCGTGCAGCCAGGCCGGCTGTCGCCAACCCGCGACGGTGACCGGCACCAGCTCACCGGCCTCGGCCAGCTCCGCGATGGCCTGGCGGGCGCCGGCCAGTGGCAGCCGGAAATAGTCGCGCAACTCCGGCTCGGCCGCCACCCCCAGCGAGCGCGCGGCGAGGGCCACCAGACTCCGGTACGCCTCGGCGTCGGTCGGGGTTGGCGCGGCCAGCACGGCCGACGGGAGGACCCGCTCGGGCAGGTCGTAGCGGCGCGCGAAGGACGTGGTGCGCTCCGCTGCGGTCACCTCGCCGGCCCAGAACAGGAACTCCAGCGCCCGCTTCACTGCCGACCAGTTCCACCCCCAGTTGCCGGTCTCGCGGGGCGCGTCGTGCTCGATCTCGGCAGCGGTCAGCGGGCCACGGGCGGCCACCTCGTCGCGTACCCAGGCGACAAGCTCCGGCTGCTCCTCGGCGATGCGTCGCATGCCTCCCCAGGACTCGCTGTGCGCGCGGGCCATCCGCCAGCGCAACAGCGGGTGCAGCCCGACCGGGACCAGCGAGGCCTCGTGGCCCCAGTACTCGAACAGCTCACGCGGCCCGCGGTAGGCGGCCTGGTCGAGCATCGTCGTCGGGTACGGACCGAGGCGGCTGTAGAGCGGCATGTAGTGCGCGCGTTGCAGCACGTTCACCGAGTCCACCTGGATCAGACCGACCCGGTCGAGGACCCGGCGCAGGTGCCGGCGTGTGGGCACGCCGGCAGGCGCCAGGTCGGCGAAGCCCTGGGCTGCGAGCGCCACACGCCGGGCCTGTGCGAGCGAGAGTGATTCCAGTGCGGCCATCGTCGGCGACCCTAAATCATGGGTACGACGCCGGTGCGGGAAGTGGACTCGGACCGTCACTGGGCATAGAACGGTGCAATGCTGACGATCCGCCGTGAGGAGCCGGACGACGCCGACGCGGTTGCCCGGGTGCACGTGCACGGCTGGCAGGCGGGTTACGCCGGTTTCATGCCGGACGAGGTGCTCGCACGGCTGAACGTGGCGGCCTGGGCGCAGCGCCGCCGTGCCGTCGGCACCGCCGACCCGGAGCATCCGTTCACCACGCTGCTCGGCGAGGCGGACGGACTGGTCGTCGGCTTCACCACGTTCGGGCCGTACCGTCGAAACCAGGACCGCGACGACCTGGACCCGGCCGTCGGCGAGGTGCTGGCGCTCTACGTCGAGCCGGCGTTCTGGGGTGACGGGACGGCCGCTGCGCTGTTCGCCGCCGCGCGGGCCGGGCTCGGTGAGCGGGGCTGGACCGACTATCGACTGTGGGTGCTGGCGGACAACGTGCGGGCACGCCGGTTCTGCGAGCGGGCCGGGTTGTCACCGGACGGTGAGCAGGCGACCTATCAGGTACCGCTCGCCGGCGGGCGTGGGCCGGTCGGGCTGGTCGAGCTGCGGTACGCCGGACGCCTCGACGGCTGACCCGGGTGGGGTCAGCCACCGGCGGATCGGCAGGAAGGCCAGCAGCGCGAGGCTGATCCAGACGTACGCGTTGCTGCCCAGGAAACCGTCGACGCCTGTGAAGTCCTTCTCCCAGAACCACACCGTACGGCTGATCAGCAGCGCGTACCCGATGGTCGCGGCGGCAAGCAGGACCCGCCTGCGGCGGCCGGCGGGCGCGGCCATCGCGTTGTCGACGAGCAGGATCAGCGCGGGCAGCAACCAGACCAGGTGGTGCACCCAGGTGACGGGGCTGACCAGGCACATCACCGCGCCGGTGAGCGCCAGGCCGGTCGCCTCGTCGCCGGCCGCGACGGCGGCCCGGGAGCGCCAGGCCCAGAGCGCCAGGGTGGCGAGCACCAGCAGCAGCCACAGCAGGGTGCTCGGGTGCTGCGGGTCGAGTCGGGCCACCACCCCGCGCAGCGACTGGTTGGAGACGAAGGCGAGTTCGCCCACCCGGCCGGTGTTCCACAGCGCTTCGGTCCAGAACTCCCTCGACGCGTTCGGAAAGAGCGCACCGGCCAGCAGTGTGACACCGGCCGCGGTGCCGCTGGCGGTCAGCGCCGCGCGCCACCGCCCGGTGACCAGCAGGTAGACGATGAAGATGCCCGGGGTCAGTTTGATCGCCGTGGCCAGGCCGATGCCCACACCGGCCCACCGGTTGCCGGTCGGCAGCAGCCGCAGCAGGTCCACCGCCACCAGGAAGAGCAGCAGTGTGTTGACCTGGCCGAAGTTGACGGTTTCCCGCATCGGCTCGAAGGCTGCGGCCAGGCAGAGCGCCACGGCCAGGGCGAACCAGCGCGTCCAGCCGGCGCGGCGGGCGATCGGGTCTACCAGCCACCAGATCAGCAGCGTGGTGGTGACCACGCTTGCCGTCACGCTCACGATGATCGCGGCGGTCCACGGCAGGTACGCCATCGGGACCATGACCAGCGCGGCGAACGGGGGGTAGGTGAAGCCGTACTGGGTGCCGGGTTTGAGGTAGTCGTAGATCTCCCCGCCGTCGTGCACCCACCAGGTCAGCGCGCCGTAGTAGACCTTGAGGTCGAAGAAGCCGTGCCGGACGGCCGCCACGGCGAGGAACGCGGTGACCGCCGCGGCGAGCACCACCACGCCCGCGACCTGCGCGGTCGTCTTGTTGGCACCCTGCGCCACCGTCGCCTCCCTGGCCCTGCGTAGGCTTCCGTCCCATGGCTCTCGGGTACGTCCGCCCGGCGCGTCCCGAGGACGCCGGCGAAATCGCACGCATCCAGCTCGCGACCTGGCGGGTCGCGTACCGCCGGATCCTTCCGCGGCACGTGCTCGACAACCTGGACGAGGCGTTCCTCGCCCGGCGGTGGAGCGCCGCGGTGCTGGAGCCGCCCTCGGCGGCGCACCGGGTGCTTGTCGCCGTCGAACAGGCCGAGCAATCGTATCTGGTGGGGTTCGCCGCCTCCGGCCCGGCCGACGCCGAGGCGCTGGCTCCGGGCGAGCCGGCCGAGGCGCTCGGCCCGGACGTGGCGGCGGTGACCGACCTGCTGGTCGAGCCGCGCTGGGGTCGGCGTGGGCACGGCAGCCGGCTGCTCGCCGCGGCGGTCGACCTGTGGCGGGAGGACGGGCTCAGCCGGGCGGTGGCCTGGGCGTTCGAGGGTGACGAGGCGACGCGGAAGTTCCTGACCAGCACCGGCTGGGAGGCCGACGGCGCGGCCCGCGCGCTGGACGTCGACGACATGCTGGTGCCGCAGGTACGCCTGCACGTGGGCGTCCCGGCCGAGAAGGTGTCGGCCGACGACTGACGCGGCACGCCCGCCGGACTAGTGCCTCGTCTTTGAACGTTGATCGTGTAATCCGTTGGTTCTGAGGATGTGTCGGGCAGGCTGTCTCCCATCGTTTCTGGTCTGGGAGGTGGTGG